>NZ_JBTIXF010000022.1:0-97016 GCF_055793945.1 Plantactinospora sp. A48
TCTACTTTCCTCCTTACTCCGCTCTCACCGTTCCCGCTTCCCCCTCCCCCCCCCGCCCCTGCCGGTTGTCTCCCCTGGGCTTTGTCTGACCCCCCCCCCCACCCCCCCCCCCCCCCCCCCACCGCGTCACGCGGGCCGGGTCAGCGGTCGACCCGGGCCCCGCCGCCACGGACCAGCTTCGCCACCTCGGCGAGGCTCGCCATCGAGGTGTCGCCCGGTGTGGTCATGGCCAGGGCACCGTGCGCGGCGCCGTACTCCACGGCCTGACCGAGATCACCAAGCTCCAGCAGCCCGTAGATCAGGCCGGAGGCGAAGCTGTCCCCACCGCCGACCCGGTCCAGGATCTGCAACCCCGGCCGCTCGGTGGCGGTGACGAACCCGTCCGGGGACCAGGCGATGGCGCCCCAGTCGTTGACCGTGGCACTGTGAACGGTGCGCAGCGTCGTGGCGATCACCGCGAGGTGCGGGTACTCGGCCACCACCTCCTTGAGCATCCGCCGGAAGTTCGCCGCGTCGAGCTGGGACAGATCCTCGGCGGTGTCCGGCACGACGAAACCGAGGCCGGCGGTGAAGTCCTCCTCGTTGCCGATCAGCACGTCGACGTACCGGACCAGGCGTTGGTTGACCTCCCGGGCCCGTTCCTGACCGCCCACCGCCTTCCACAGGCTGGGCCGGTAGTTCAGGTCGTACGAGATGATGGTGCCGTGCCGGCGGGCGGCGGACATGGCGGCCTCGACCACGTCGGGGGTGCCCTCCGCCAGTCCGGCGTAGATGCCGCCGGTGTGGAACCAGCGCACCCCGAGGGTGCCGAACAGGTGCTCCCAGTCCACATCCTCCGGGCGCAGCTGGCTGGCGGCGCTGGCGGCCCGGTCGGACACCCCGACGGCACCCCGCACCCCGAACCCGCGTTCGGTGAAGTTGAGCCCGTTGCGGACCCCCCGGCCGATCCCGTCGTACGGCATCCAGCGCAGCAGCGCGGTGTCGACGCCGCCGGTCAGGATCAGGTCCTCGATGAGCCGGCCCACCTCGTTGTCGGCCAGCGCGGTCACCACCGCGGTGCGCTGCCCGAAGCAGCGGCGCAGCCCACGGGCCACGTTGTACTCACCGCCGCCCTCCCACACCCGCAGCGACCGGGCGGTGCGGATCCGCCCCTCCCCCGGGTCGAGGCGCAGCATCACCTCGCCGAGGCTGACCAGGTCGTACCGGCAGTCGGCCCGGTCCCGCACGGCCAGTCCCGCCCCGCTCATCGGGCCCGCCCTCCGGCGTCCACAGCCGCCGCCGCGAGCGCGGTGATCTCGTCCCACCGGCCCTCCCGGAGCAGCGAACGGGCCACCATCCAGGTGCCACCCACCGCGAGCACGGCCGGGATCGCCAGGTAGTCGGCCAGGTTGGCGACCCCGATGCCGCCGGTCGGCACGAAGCGGACCGACGGGAACGGCGCGGCCAGCGCGGCGACCATGGCCGCCCCGCCGAGCCGTTCGGCCGGGAAGAGCTTCACCGTCTCCAGGCCCGCGTCGAGGGCCATCATGATCTCCGTTCCGGTGGCCACCCCGGGAAACAGCGGTACGTCCCGTTCCGCGCAGCGGCGGGCCACGGTCGGCGAGAAGCCGGGGCTGACCACGAACCGGGCACCCGCGTCCACGGCCCGGTCCACCTGGGCGGGGGTGAGCACGGTGCCGGCGCCGACGACAAGGTCGGGATCCTTGGCCAGGATCCGGATGGCGGCCTCGGCGGCCTCGGTCCGGAAGGTGACCTCGATGGCCCGCAGCCCGCCGGCCAGCAGCGCCGAGCCGAGCCGCCCGGCCTGGTCGGCATCATCAAGTACGACGACCGGCAGCACGCCGGTCCCGGTGAGAACCTCTACGATCATGGCAGCAGGTGCATCCAGCTGAAGACCAGCGGCACGTCGCCCTCGCTGATCAGGTGGTGGTCCTCCCCCGGCTCGACCACCAGGACGTCGCCGGCGGTGAACCGGTCCGCCGCGGCACCGTTGATCTCGATGGTGCCGCTGCCCTGGTAGATGCAGAACACCTCGGGCACCGTGTGGGTGTGCGTCCCGGGCTCGTCGTGGGTGCGGAAGCCGGGCTCGTCGTACCGACGGAAGCCGCCGCGTTCGATGAGCCGGTCCGGCGGAACGGCCGTGCCGACCGCGTCAGCGAACGTCAGTTTGCGCATCGGTTATCTCCTTAGATATCGGGTCGATGACCGTCCGGTACGGCGGCGCTGCCCACGGAACGTGCAGCTCGGACGGTAGCGCGCCGGCGTCGACCGCCGCGCGCAGCGTCCCGGCCACGCCGTCGATGACCCGACCGCCACCGTCGGGATGCGGACGCAGGAACCGGTCGGGCACCCGCGCCGGCGGTGGTGCCGCGGCGAGCACCGCCAGCACGCCGGTGAACAGCGCGGTCCGGGCCAGCGGCGCCACCAGCGGCACCCCGCTGCGGCGATGCGCGAGCAGGTTCTCCAGCAGGTCGACGCGGCCGGCGGATGGGCGCCAGTCCAGGTCGCCCGGCAGCCGCAACCGGTCCGTCGGGTACTCCAGCGCGGCGCCACCGGCGTGGATCTCCCCGGCCAGGAAGGTGTCCGAGACCAGCGTGACGGCGACCTCGACCCGGTCCCCGGCGGCGTCGGTCAGCCGCAGGCACGCGGTGTCCTCGGCCTCGATGTCCCGGGTGCGGTACCACTCCAGCTCGGCCGTCACCCGGCCGTACGGCCAGCCGGTGGCCGCCGAGGCGACCGCGAGGGACTGCATCACGGCGTGCGCGAACGGGTTGGCCAGCGCGCCCTCGGCGACGAACCGACCGCGCACCCGTCGCCGTCCCGCCCAGGGCGAACGGACCCAGTACGAGTCCGGTCGCCACCACGCACCGAGCCCGGCGGTAAGGAAGGGCACCTTGTTATCGCTTTTCGTATAGGAAGGGCCCCTTCCTAACCCGCCGTCGGCGACCGAGCGGGCAGCGGCCGTCGAACGGGCGGCCGTCGAGCCGGCGGCGGAGGTCGCCGCGGCGATCAGGTCGGGCAGGGCCGCCGAACCGAGCGCCTGGAAGCCGATCTGGCAGACCCGACCGGTGCGGTCCAGCGCGGCCGACAGCGCCGCGTGTTCGGCGAGCGAGGACACCGGCGGTTTCTCCAACAGCAGGTCGGCGCCGGCCGTCACGGCGTCCACCGCGATCTCCAGGTGGGTGTGCGGCGGGGTGCAGATCACCACCACGTCCGGCGCGGTGGCCGCCAGCATGCTGCGGTGGTCGGTGAACACCGGTACGTCGCCCGGGTCCGGCACCGGCGCGGGGTCGCAGAACGCCACCGGTTCCACCAGGCCGGCCCCGGCCAGCCGCTGGAGGTTGCGGCGGTGCGACCGACCGTGGCCGTTCACACCCACCAGCGCCACCCGGGTCACGCTCACCCGCGCACCCCCCGACCGAGTGGACGCGCGGTCCGCCCGAGGCGACGCGTGGTCCTCCGATCGCTCACGCGCCCACCTCGGCCCGGCTGAGCCGGCGGGTCACCGCGTGCAGCGCCGCGACCGCGTACCCGAGCAGGATCGGGACGGTGACCAGCGCGACCAGCGCGCCGAGCAGCAGCACCAGGCAGGTCACCCCGGTGGCGGCGGCCCACCGGACGGGGTGGTCGGCGCAGCCGCGGGCGGCGGTCCGGGCCGCGGTCCGCCAGCCTCGGCCGCCGGTGCGGCCCACCTCGACGACCACCAGCGCGGTGTACCCGACCAGCAGCGCGGCGACGGCGCCGGTGAGGGCCGTCATGGGCCGCCCACCGGGTACGGTCCCGGCGGCCAGGCCGGCGAGGTCGAGCAACAGCAGCCCCGCGCCGGCCAGGGCGACCAGGCCGGCGCCGGCGCCGGGCAGCAGCGACCGGCGGAAGCGGACCAGCGACCGGCCGGCCGGCGGCCACGTCCCGGTGTCGAGCCAGTCGTGTACGGCGGCGCTGGCCGTCCCGACGGCGGCGCCGGCGGTCAGCACCGGCAGCGCGGCGACGGTCAGCAGGATGCCCAGCAGCGCGAGGTCGGTGGCCTCCCGGGCGAGGTCCCGCCAGTCGCGGCGGCCCGCGTCGTCGTCGGTCACCGGTTCAGCCCTTGATCCCGCTGGTGTTGATGCCCTCGACGAGCAGCCGCTGGAAGGCGACGAAGAACAGGAACACCGGCAGCAGCGACAGCACGGACATGGCGAACATCGGCCCGACCGCGCTCTGGCTGGTGGAGTCGATGAACAGGGTCAGCGCGACCGGAACGGTGTAGTCGGGCAGCCGGGACAGGTAGACCAGCTGGCGGAAGAAGTCGTTCCAGGTCCAGATGAACGTGAAGATCGCCGTGGTGACCAGCGCGGGACGGCTCAGCGGCAGGATGATGTGCCGGAAGATGCCGTACGTGCTGGCTCCGTCGAGCTTCGCGGCCTCGTCCAGTTCGCGCGGGACACCGCGCATGAACTGCACCATGAGGAACACGAAGAACGCGTCGGTGGCCAGGAAGTGCGGCACCAGCAGCGGCAGGTACGGCCACTGGCCGCCGACCAGTCCGAGGGTGCGGAACACGATGTACTGCGGCACGATCAGCACGTGCCCGGGCAGCAGCAGGGTGCCGATCATGATGGCGAACCAGACCCGGCGCAGCCGGAAGCGCAGCCGGGCGAAGGCGTACGCGGCCAGCAGGCAGGAGATCCCGTTGCCCAGCACCGCGAGCACGCTGACCAGGGCGCTGTTCAGGAAGAACCGGCCGAACTGGACGTCGAAGTTGGTCCAGCCGGCCGAGTAGTTGCCCGGGGTGAACCGTTCCGGCAGCAGGCCGATGTTGTTGACGATCTCCTCCTGCGACTTGACCGAGGCGCCGAGCACCCACAGCAGGGGGTAGAGCACCACGGCCAGGATCGCGAGCAGGATGACCAGCCGGACCACCTGCCGGCGTCGCGAACCGGGGCGGGTCGTGGCGGGTCGCGGTGCCCCCGGGCCGGCCGGCCGGGCGGCCGGCGGGCCGGGCAGCGCGCCGGCGGCTGGTGGGGCGGTCACCGGTCCGACCCGTCGGAGTAGTGGACCCAGAACCGGCCGGTGCTGAACAGAACGGCGGTGATCACGCCGATCGCCAGCAGGAAGACCCAGGCCATCGCGGAGGCGTAGCCCATCTCCAGGTTGGTGAAGCCGGAGATGTAGAGCTTCAGCGTGTACATCAGGGTGGAGTCCACCGGGCCGCCCGTGCCGTTGCTCAGTACGAAGGCGGCGGTGAAGCCCTGGAAGCCGTGGATCGTCTCGAGCACCAGGTTGAAGAAGATCACCGGGGACAGCATCGGCAGGGTCACGTGGACGAACTGTCGGAAGCGGCCCGCGCCGTCGACGGCGGCGGCCTCGTACAGCTCGGTGGGCACCTGTTTGAGCCCGGCCAGGAAGATCACCATGGGGGCGCCGAACTGCCAGATGGCCAGCACCATGAGGGTCTCCAGGGCCCAGTCGGGGTCGTTCACCCAGGCTTCGCCGTGGATGCCGAACAGGGCGAGGAACGAGTTCACCGCGCCGTCGCCGCCGAACATGTTGCGCCACACGATGGCCAGCGCGACGCTGCCGCCGAGCAGCGACGGCAGATAGAACAGCCCGCGGAACAGGCCCACCCCGCGCCACGCCCGGTTGAGCAGCAGCGCGACGCCGAGCGCGGCGGCCAGCTTGAGGGGTACGGCCACCACGGCGAACGTGACGGTGACCCGCACGGCGTGCCAGTACGACGGGTCGGCGGTGAACATCCGGCGGTAGTTGGCCAGCCCCACCCAGTCGACCTCCGACCACGGGGTCAGCACGTCGTAGTTGGTGAAGCTCAGGTAGAGCGACAGCAGCATCGGGACGGCCGTGATGCCCAGCAGTCCGACCAGCCAGGGCGACAGGAAGACGTACCCGGCCAGACCCTCGCGGCCGGTACTGGTTCAGGGCCGCCAACCGGCTCCCCGGACCGGACGCGGAACGCGCCGGATCTGCTCGGGGGTCGTGCTCACCGCCACGAGCGGGCTCCTCTCCGCGACATGGGTACGACTTCAGGCGATCGCGGCCGTGCAGGCGGCGATGAACTGCTGCGCCGCCGCGGCCGGGGTGGCCCGGCCGAACTGGACGCTCTCGGCGGCCTTGATCATCTCGGACTTGACCTTGCTGTGGCCCTTGAGCGGCACCTGCGGGGACGGCCCGAACTTCGCCGCGAGGTCCGTCTCGACCTGGATGGACAGCTTCATCGCCGGGTCGGTGGCGGTGTCGCTGATGGTCTTGCGGAGGTCCAGGTTGGCCGGCAGGCCACGGTCGGTGCCCAGCACCTTCGCCGCCTCGGGATCGTTGACCAGGAAGTTGATCACGTCGACCGCGGCGTCGCGGTGCTTGCTGCCCCGGAACACCGAGTAGTACATCGACGCTCGGGCCCACTGGGCGCCCGGGTCGCCGGGATAGGCCACCACACCCAGTTCGTCCTTGGTGTTCTTCTTCAGCTCGGGGAGCTGGTTGGCCCACACCCAGGAGGTGGCGGCCTTGCCGGTGACCACGAGTTGCTTGGTGACGTCCGTGGCGTTGCCCTCGTGGATCACGTCGGGGGTCGGGGTGGCCTTCCGGTCCCGGGCGCCCTTCCACAGCTCGAACCAGGCCGTCACGTCCTCGACGGTGAAGCCGAGGGCCTTGCCCTGGTAGAGATCCTTGCCGTGCTGGCGCAGCCACACCCAGAACGCCTTGTAGTCGGCGCTCGGGTCCTGGGTGCCCGGCACCCCGGTCCTGGCGGTGACCTGCTCGGCCCAGGCGATGTGCTGCTCCCAGCTCATCCCGGTGGTGGGCTCGGGCAACCCGTTCCTGGTCAGCAGGGTCTTGTCGTAGACCAGGCCCTGGGTGTTCTCCCCGGACGCCAGCCCGGCCAGTTTCCCGTCGACCACGCCGTACTTCCAGAGGCTCTCCGGGAACCTGCTGGTGTCCACCTTCCCGCTCTGCTGGTAGCTGGTCAGGTCCAGCGTGGCGTTGCGGGCCGCGTACTCGGTCAGGTAGTTGTCGTCGATCTGGAAGATGTCCGGCGGGTTGCCGCCGGCGGTGAGCGTGGCCAGCTTGTCGAAGTAGCCCTGGTTGGCCTGCCAGGTCGTCTCGAAGGTGACGTTGGGGTGTTTCTTCGTGTAGAGCGCGAGGGCGTCCTCGGTCAGTTTGGCCCGCGCGTCACCGCCCCACCAGAAGACGGAGAGCTTCACCGGGGCGTTCGGGTCGTCGCTGGCCTCGTCACCGCCGCAGGCGGCGGCGCCGAACACCAGCGGCGCGGCCACGAGCGTCGCGACGAGCAGGCTCACCAGGCGGCGTCTCGGTCGGACGGTACGGTGTGGGTCGACGGCGGACGGCTCCGCCGGTTCGGTCGGTGCGGGGTGCATGTGCGCTCACTCCTCGGGCGTTAGGAGGCGACGACCTCGCCGGCGGTCGCCGCCGTGGCGCCCGGGTCCGCAGTGCGATGCGGCCCCGGGCCGGCGGCGGCCTGGGCGCCGGTCCGGTCGATCTCGGCGACCGGGCCGGGCCCGGTCGACTCGCGGATGACCAGCTCCGTCTGGAGCGTCACCTGTGCGGTGGTACGCCGGTCGTCGCCGAGCGTGCTCCGGCCGCCGCGGGTGCCGGCGGGCGCGTCGTGGTTCAGGAGCATGTCGACGGCCGTCCGGCCGGCGACCGCGGCCGGGGTGGCCACGGTCGTCAACTTGGGCCGGGTGAGCCGGCTCAGCGCGATGTCGTCGATGCCGACGACGCTGACGTCGCGGGGCACCTCGATGCCCAGCCGGTACAGCCCTTCCATCAGGCCGATCGCCATCAGGTCGTTGTACGCGAGCACCGCGGTGGCGCCGCACCGCCGGACCTGTTCGGCCAGCGCGCTGCCACCGGTCTCGGTCGGCGGGTTGGGGCCGAGGACGGTCAGCTCGGCCCCGCCGGCTCGGGCCGCGGCGCCCGCGGCGCGGCGGATCTCCCGGCTGGTCCAGGAGCCGCGCGGGCCGCCCAGCAGCGCGAGCCGGTGGTGGCCGAGCGACAGCAGGTGTTCGACGGCCAGCCGGGCCCCCTGGCCGTTGTCGGTCACCACCGACGGCAGGCCGTTGACCCGCCGGTTCACCACCACCAGCGGCACCTCCCGGCTGAGCCGCTCGATCAGGCTGTTGCTCATCCGGGGGCTGCACAGCAGCACGCCGTCGACCTGCTTGGCCAGCGCGTGTACCAGCTCCTCCTCGACCGCCGGGTCCTCGTTGGTGTCGGCCACGAAGATGTGGTGGTCCCGTCCCCGGGCCTGGCTCTCGGCCGCCTTGATCAGGGGTGGGAAGAACGGGTTGGCGATGTCCGCGACGATCAGGCCGATGTTGTGGGTACGGCCGGTGATCAGCGCCCGGGCGGCCCGGTTCGGTCGGTAGCCGAGGTTCTCGGCGCAGGCCAGCACCCGGCTGCGGGTGTCCGGGTTGACCAGGTGCGGGGCGGAGAACGTCCGGGAGACCGTGGAGATGTGCACCCCGGAGGCCCGCGCTACATCCCTGATCGTGGCTCGCACACCTGGTCCCTTCGGCAGTCGGGGTTGGGCCGGTTCCCGCAAGGTGCAGCAATTAATGCAAACGATTGCTCCCATGTCAACGGTCATCGATTACATGATCGTTGCGTGAACGGTCCGATGAAGCGCTTACATCTACACCAATCCGGATGTATCAGGCGGGTTGTGGTCGCTCCGTTGACGAGCGGTCATCGATCGTGGTTACTTCGACTGCAAACGTTTGTAGTCGGGAGGTCGGGCATGCCAGCCAGCACCGGAGCACGGCGGTACGCCGTCGTCGGCACGGGCGCCCGGGCCGAGATGTTCGTCCGGGCGCTCGCGCTGGACCACCCGGACACCGCCGAACTGGTCGCCTTCGCCGATGTCAACCAGGCCCGGATGGACGCGCACAACCGGTGGCTGGTCGAGCTGGGCCGGCCGGCCGTGCCGACGTACCCGGCCGCCGACTTCGCCACGATGCTCGCCCGGGAACGGGTGGACACCGTGCTGGTGACCAGCGTCGACCGGACCCACGACGAGTACATCGTGGCGGCCCTGCGGGCCGGTTGCGATGTCGTCACCGAGAAGCCGATGACGGTGGACGCCGTCCGCTGCCGGCGGATCCTGGACGCGGTCGCCGAGACCGGCCGCCGGGTGTCGGTGGCCTTCAACTACCGCTACAACCCGCTGCACGAGGCGGTACGCACGGCGCTGGCCGGCGGCGAGATCGGCGAGATCGGCTCGGTCCACTTCGAGTGGCTGCTGGACGTCCGGCACGGCGCGGACTACTTCCGCCGCTGGCACCGGGACCGGGCCAACTCCGGCGGCCTGCTCGTACACAAGGCCAGCCACCACTTCGACCTGGTCAACTGGTGGCTGGACAGCGCGCCGGTGGACGTCTACGCCGCCGGGCGGCTGTTCTTCTACGGACCGGACGGCCGGCGGCACGGCTACGCCCGCGACTACGACCGCGCCCACGGCTCACCCGCCGCCGAGGGTGACCCGTTCGCGCTGCGGCTGGCCGAGCACCCCCGACTGCGGGAGCTGTACCTGGACGCCGAGGACGTGGACGGGTACCACCGCGACCAGAACGTCTTCGCGCCCGGGGTGACCATCGAGGACGACATGGCGGTGCTGGTGCGCTACGCCAGCGGCGCCACCATGAGCTACCACCTGACCGCGTACGCCCCCTGGGAGGGTTACCGGGTCATGGTCAACGGCAGCCGGGGCCGGTTGGAGCTGGAGGTGGTGGAGAGTTCCTTCGTCAGCCCCGCCGCCGCCGGGGCACTCAAGGGCGCCGCCCTGCACGGCGCCGAGGCCGCCGCCGAGAGCGGCGCGGCGACCCTCACCGTCCGGCCGTTCTGGGCGCCGCCCCGCGAGATCCCGGTCGCCGGGTACACCCGCACCGGGCACGGCGGGGCCGACGCCCGGATGACCGGGGTGCTCTTCGGTGGTCGACCCGACCCGTACGAGCGGTCCGCCACCGCCCGGGACGGCGCCCTGGCCCTGCTCACCGGCCTGGCCGCGAACCGGTCCATCGAGACCGGTGCCGCCGTCCGGGTCGCCGACCTGCTCACCGTCGACTGATCCGCGAGGAGAACTTCCGTGCCCGCCGTGCCCGACCTGCTCCTGCCCGCCGAGCCGAACCAGCGGGCGATCGCCCGGGACCTGTACGCGCTGGTGGCGGACCGTCCGATCATCTCGCCGCACGGGCACGTCGACCCGGCCGTCCTCGCCGACGACGCGCCCTTCCCGGACCCGGCCCAACTGCTCATCGTCCCCGACCACTACCTGACCCGGATGCTGCTGAGCCAGGGCGTCGCCCCGGCCGACCTGGGCGTGCCGAGCCGGGACGGCTGCCCGGTGGAACGCGACGGCCGGCGGATCTGGCGACGGTTCGCCGACCACTGGCACCTGTTCCGGGGAACCCCGTCCCGGCTGTGGCTGGAGCAGACCTTCCGGACCGTGTTCGGAGTGACCGAGTCGCTGTCGCCGGACACCGCCGACCGGCTGTACGACGAGATCTCCGCGCGGCTGGTCGAGCCCGAGTTCCGGCCCCGGGCACTGTTCGAACGGTTCAACATCGAGGTGCTGGCCACCACCGAGTCGCCGCTGGACGACCTCGGCCGGCACGCCAAGCTGGCGGCCGACGGTTGGGGCGGGCCGGGTGGCCGGGTGGTCACCACGTTCCGCCCGGACAACGTGGTGGACATGGAGTTCGACGGCTGGCGGGACAACGTCGCGCGGCTCGGCGAGATCACCGGGGCGGACACCGGGACGTACACCGGGTTCCTGGACGCCCTGCGGCAGCGGCGGGCCGCGTTCGTCGCGGCCGGGGCCACCAGCTCGGACCACGGCCACCCCACGGCCCGCACCCTGGCGCTGACCGGACCGGAGGCCGCCCGGGTGTACGACCGCGGGCTACGCGGCGCGGCGGACGCGGCGGACGCCGAGACGTTCCGGGCGCACATGCTCGTGGAGTTCGCCCGGATGTCCCTGGACGACGGCCTGGTCATGCAGCTGCACCCGGGCTCGGTGCGCAACCACAACCGGTGGCTGTACGCCCGGCACGGCCGGGACACCGGCGGCGACATCCCACAGGCCACCGAGTACGTCCACGCGCTGGCCCCGCTGCTGGACGAGTACGGCAACGATCCGCGGCTGCGGGTGGTCGTCTACACCCTGGACGAGTACACGTTCACCCGCGAACTGGCCCCGCTGGCCGGCGGCTACGCCGCGCTGTACCTCGGCGCGCCCTGGTGGTTCCTCGACTCCCCCGAGGTGCTGCGCCGGTTCCGGGAGTCGGTCACCGAGAGCGCCGGCTTCTACAACACCGCCGGGTTCGTCGACGACACCCGGGCGTTCTGCTCGATCCCGGTACGCCACGACGTGGCCCGGCGGGTCGACGCGGGTTTCCTGGCCCGGCTGGTCGCCGAGCACCGGCTGCCGCCGGACGAGGCCGCCGAGACCATCGTCGACCTCGCCTACCACCTGCCCCGCCGGGTGTTCCGACTGGACGAAAGGTTGGTTCCGGTGAGCGCGAGGAGCGCAGCGAAGCGGAGCACCGCAGTCGCGAACGAAAGTTCGAACCGGTGAGCGCGAGGAGCGCAGCGAAGCGGAGCACCGCAGTCGCGAACGAAAGGTTGGTTCCATGACCGTCACGATCACCGGGGTCGACGTACACGACGTGCGGTTCCCGACGGCGAACGCGGGGGACGGCTCCGACGCGATCAACCGGGGCGACTACTCCGCCACCTACGTCGAGCTGAGCACCGACGCGGGCCCGACCGGCGCCGGCTTCACCTTCACCAACGGTCGGGGCAACGAGATCACCTGCGCCGCGGTCCGGGCCCTGGCCGGGCACGTCGCGGGGCGGACCGTCGAGGAGATCGTCGACGAACCGGTGGCCTTCTGGCGGTCGCTCACCGCCGATCCGCAGCTGCGCTGGCTGGGCCCGGAGAAGGGGGTCATCCACATGGCCACCGGGGCGCTGGTGAACGCGGTGTGGGACCTGCGGGCCAAGCTCGCCGGGGTGCCGCTGTGGCGGTTCCTGGCCGACCTGCCCACCGCCGACCTGGTGGCCAGCGTCGACTTCCGGCACATCACCGACGCGCTCAGCCCGGACGAGGCGGCGGCCATCCTGGACAAGGGACTGATCGGGCTCGCGGACCGGTGCGCCGAACTCGACCGGGACGGCTTCCCGTCGTACACCACCTCGGTCGGTTGGCTGGGCTACCCGGACGCCAAGGTGCAGGCGCTGACCAGGGCCGCGTACCAGCAGGGTTGGCGCGCGATGAAGATGAAGGTCGGCGGGGCCATCGAGGACGACCTGCGGCGGGCCCGGATCATCCGCGCGGAGATCGGCCCCGACGCGCTGCTGATGATGGACGCCAACCAGGTGTGGGACGTCGACGAGGCGATCGACAGGATGGCGGTGCTCGCCGAGGTCGACCCGTACTGGATCGAGGAGCCCACGCACGCCGACGACGTGCTGGGACACGCCCGGATCGCCAGCGCGGTGGCGCCGATCCGGGTGGCCACCGGCGAGGTCGCGGCGAACCGGGTGATCTTCAAACAGCTGCTCCAGGCCGGGGCGATCGGGGTGATGCAGGTCGACGCCTGCCGGGTCGGCGGCGTCAACGAGGTGCTGGCGGAGCTGCTGATGGCGGCGAAGTTCGGGGTGCCGGTCTGCCCGCACGCCGGCGGTGTGGGGCTCTGCGAGTACGTCCAGCACCTGGCGATCTTCGACTATCTGCGGGTGGGCACGTCCCTCTCCGGTCGCATGGTCGAGTACGTCGATCACCTGCACGAGCACTTCGTCGACCCGGTACGCACCCGCGGCGGCCGGTACCTGCTGCCCGACCGCCCCGGTTACAGCAGCACGATGAAACCCGAGTCGATCGCCCGGTACGCCTTCCCGGACGGCCCGGCGTGGCGGTGACGGCGGGCGCCGGCCGGCCGACGGGCGGAGCCGACCGGCTCGGGCTGGGCACCCTGGCCCGGGTGCCCGAGTCGAGCCGGCCGCTGCTGCGGCCGGGCGACGTGCCGGCCGGCATCGTCCACCTCGGACTGGGCGCCTTCCACCGGGCCCACCAGGCGGTCTACACCGAGGCGGCGGTGGCCGCCGCCGGTGGGGACTGGGGCATCGTCGGGGTCGCGCCGCGCAGCCGGACCGTGCTGGACGCGCTGGCCGCGCAGGACGGGCTGTTCAGCGTGACCACCACCTCGACCACCGGCGGTCACACCCAGGTCGTCGGCGTGCTCGCCGGGGTACGGCACGCCGCCAGCGATCCGGCCGGGGTGCTGGCCCTGCTGGCCGACCCGGCCATCCGGGTGGTGACGCTCACCGTGACGGAGAAGGCGTACCAGCTCGACCCGGCCACCGGCCGGCTGCGCCCGGATCCGGAACTGGCCGCCGACCTGGCCACCGACCGGCCCCCGAGGACCGTGCCGGGGCTGCTGCTGCGCGGGCTGCTCGCCCGGGCCGCCGCCGACGCCGGACCGCTCGCGCTGGTCAGCTGCGACAACCTGCCGGCGAACGGCCGGCGGCTGGCCGGCCTGGTGAGCGCGGTGGTCGCGGCGGCGCGGGTGCCGGACCGGGCGGCCGGTTGGATCGGCGACCACGTCGCCTTCCCGGGCACCATGGTGGACCGGATCGTGCCGGCCAGCACCCCGGACACCCTGGCCGCCGCCGCCCGGACGCTCGGGGTGGCCGACCTGGCGGCGGTGGCCGCCGAGCCGTACCGGCAGTGGGTGATCGAGGACCGTTTCCCCGCCGGCCGGCCGGCCTGGGAGGCCGCCGGCGCGGTGCTGACTGACGACGCGGGCCCGTGGGAACGGCTGAAGCTGCGCGCCCTGAACGGGGTCCACTCGGCCACCGCCTACCTGGGCGCGCTCGCCGGTCGGGAGACCATCGCCGACGCGTTGACACTGCCGCACCTGACCACCGTGCTGCGCCGGCTGGTGGCCCAGGACGTGGCGGCCAGCTTCCAGCCGCCGGAGGGGATCTCGGTCGTCGAGTACGGCGAGCAGGTGCTCGGCCGGTTCGCCGACCCCGCGATCCGGCACCGGACCACGCAGGTGGCGATGGACGGGTCGCAGAAGCTGCCGCAGCGCATCCTGCACACCATCGCCGACCTGCGCGCGGCGGACCGCCCGGCGCACTGGGCGGCGCTGGTGGTGGCGGCCTGGATGCGCTTCGCCCGGGGCCGGGCCGACGACGGTACGGCGCTGCCGCTGGACGACCCGCTGGCGGACCGGATCCGGGACCGGCTGCGGGACGCTCCGGACTCCCCGGCCGGGACCGCCGACGCGCTGTTCGGGCTGGCCGAGGTGTTCCCGGCGGAACTGGCCGGGGACGACCGGGTCCGGGCCGACGTGGTCGGCTGGCTGACCGAACTGGACCGGCACGGCGTGCTGGGCACCCTGGCCAGGGCGGCATGACGACGCGACCATCGGCTCGACGCGCCAACGCCCAGCGGTGCGGCGCCGGCCCTCAACGGCGCGTCCCGCGATCCCCCGCCGAGTACCGCCACCGATGACATGGAGTGTGTGAGATGCGATTTGGCAGACCGGCCGCCGCGGTGCTCGCGGTCGCCCTGGTGACCGTACCCGCGGCCGGCGCGACCGCCGCTCCCCACCACGACCCCCGGGTCCCGCCGGCCACCGCCGCCCTGGCCCGGCAGACGCTGCCGGTCAATGATGGGCGTTGGATCCCGCCGACCACGGCCGCCCTGGCCCGGCAGACACTGCCGGCGAACGATGGTTGGGCGGCCGAGGGCGTCGGTACCACCGGCGGCGCCGCGGCCACGCCCGACCAGGTGTACGTGGTGTCCGACCGGACCGGTCTGGTCCGGGCGCTGGGCGGCGACAACGCCACCAACCAGACCAACGCCACCCCGAAGCTGATCATCGTGGACGGGCCGGTGAACGGGTTCTCCGCCGCCGACGGAACGCTGCTGGACTGCGCGGACCTGGCCGACCCCGGGTACTCGCTGGACGCCTACCTCGCCGCCTACGACCCGGCGGTCTGGGGCCGGACCAACCCCACGGGCCCCCTGGAGGAGGCCCGCGTGCGGTCGGTGGCCAACCAGACCCGGCAGACCCAGATCAACGTCGGCCCGAACACCACCATCATCGGCCGGCACGGCGCCACCATGACCGGGCTCACCCTGATGGTCGACACCGCCAGCAACGTGATCATCCGCAATCTCACCTTCGACGACGCCCACGACTGCTTCCCGGCCTGGTCACCCACCGACGGGGACAGCGGGAACTGGAACTCCCAGTACGACCACATCTCGGTACGCCGCAGCGAGCACGTCTGGGTGGACCACAACACGTTCACCGACGGCGACAACCCGGACCGCGACCAGCCGATCCACTTCGGCCGGCCGTACCAGGTACACGACGGATCGCTGGACATCACCCACACGGCCAGCCTGGTCACCGCCTCGTACAACCGGTTCGTGGGACGCGACAAGCTGATGCTGATCGGCTCGTCGAACACCGTCGGCCCGGACGTCGGGCGGCTCAAGGTGACCGTGCACCACAACTGGTTCGACGGCGATCTCCAGCGGCTGCCCCGGGTGCGGTTCGGCCAGGTCGACGTCTACAACAACTACTACCGGCTGTCCGGTCCCGGTTTCCAGTACGCCCTCGGAGTGGGTGTGCAGTCGGCCATCTACGCCGAGAAGAACTTCTTCGACCTCGGCGACGGAATCTCCCCGGCCGATCTGGTCCACGACTGGGGCGGCACCGGACTCACCGCCACCGGCAACTGGGTCCGCGTCGACACCGGCACCCGCACCAGCCGCCCGGTCGACCTGGTCGGGGCGTACAACGAGGCGCACGATCCGGACCTGGGCACCGACGCCGGCTGGACGCCGGCGCTGCGCGCCGGTCCAGCGCTGCCCGCGCCGCTCGTGCCGGCCACCGTACGCCTGCTCGCCGGCGCCGGCCGCCTGCCGGGCTGACCCGTGACGCCGGGCACCCGCGCTCGGGCGCCGCGTAACCCCGATGGGTCACGTAACGCGTCGGGTCACGTAACGCCTTGGGTCGCATGACCCGGTGGGTCGCGTAACCCGGTGGGTCGCGTAACGCGTTGGTAAGTATCGCGGAGCATCATTGTGGGCTGTGCCGTGGCGCGCGGCCACCGAGCGGACCGCCCGCCCGGCCTGCCGGACACGAGGGAGCGTGCGGGTGACCGAGCCGACCTGGGTACGCCATGCGCTGTGGTGGCACGTCTACCCGCTGGGTTTCGTGGGCGCGGACCGGAGGCGCGACGGCACCGCCGCGTACGCCCGGAGCCCGGGTGCCCTGCTCCGGTTGGTCCCCTGGCTCGACTACGCCGTACGGCTGGGCGCCTCCGGCATCGCGCTGGGCCCGATCTTCGCGTCCGAGACCCACGGTTACGACACCGTCGACCCGATGCGGGTCGACGAACGGCTCGGCACCGACGCGGACTTCGCGGTGCTCGTCGACGAGGCTCGGTCCCGCGGTCTGCGGATCCTGCTCGACGGCGTGTTCAACCACGTCGGACGGGAGTTCCCCGCGTTCCAGCGGGCGCTGGCCGGCGGGCCGGAACGGAACTGGTTCCATTTCGACGGCCAGCGGTACGCGGACTTCGAGGGCCACCGCAATCTCGTCAAACTCAACCACGCCGAGCCGGCCGTGGCCGACTTCGTCACCCGGGTGATGACCCACTGGCTCAGGCGCGGTGCCGACGGCTGGCGGCTCGACGCGGCCTACGCCGTACCCCGTGGGTTCTGGGCCAAGGTGCTCGGGCGGGTCCGCGCGGAGTTCCCGCAGGCGTGGTTCGTCGGCGAGGTCATCCACGGTGACTACCCGGCGATGGTGGCCGGGTCCGGCTTCGACTCGCTGACCCAGTACGAGATGTGGAAGGCGGTCTGGAGTTCCCTCAACGACCGCAACCTGTTCGAGCTGGCCTGGGCGCTGGACCGGCACAACCGCTACCTCGCCGACTTCGTGCCGATGACCTTCGTCGGCAACCACGACGTCACCCGGCTCGCCACCCGGCTCGCCGACGAGCGGCATCTGCCGCACGCGCTCGTGGCGCTGTTCACCATCGGCGGCACGCCCAGCGTCTACTACGGCGACGAGCAGGCCTTCCGTGGCCTGAAGGAGGACCGCGCCGGCGGTGACGACGCGATCCGGCCGGCGTTCCCGGCCAGCCCAGACGACCTCGCACCGTTCGGCTGGCCGGTCTACCGGTTGCACCAGGAGCTGATCGGCCTGCGCCGCCGGCACCCGTGGCTGCACCGGGCGCAGACCCGCGCCGTCGAACTGCGCAACGAGCTGTTCGTGTACGAGACCAGCGACGGTGACGACCGTCTCGTGGTGGCGCTCAGCGTGAGCGACCGCCCGACCCTGGCCCGGGTGCCGGGAGCCCGACGGCTGCTGGCCGGCACCGGACGGCTCGGTGACTCGGAGAGCGCCCCGCCGCTTCACGGGTGGGGGATCGCCGCCGACGAGTGACCGCGCCACCGACGGATGACCGGGCCGCCGAAGCCGACCACACCACCGACCGCCGGCCACACCACCGACCGACGGCCGCGTCGCCGACCGACGGCCGCGTCGCCGAAGCCGGCGGCCCGGCCGTACCGCCGGAAGAGCCGGCGGACCGACCCGACCCGACCCGCCGGAGCCGGCGGCCCGGTCCGGCGCGAACCTGGTGCCGGGTCGTCCACGACGGACCGGACCGGGGTGGTGGTGCGCTATTCGATGTCGGCCCGGTCCCGCTCGTCGCGCAGCAACGCGGCGTGCGCGGCCCGCAGCCGGGCGAGCGCCGGGTCGGTGCCGGGTGGTGTCCGCCGGTCCAGTTCGGCCCACGCCTCGGTCAGGGCGGCGGCGAGGGAACGCAGTTCGGCGGCGTGCCGGCGGGCGCTCATCCGGTGCTGCTCGTCGAGCCGGCGGGACCAACCGGCGGAAACGGCGGCCACCCGGTCGGCGTCGGCGCGGGCCTGGGCCGCCGTGCGGGCGGCGGAGGCCGGCACGATCGCGGCGACCGGACGCGGGTCACCGTCGCGGGTGACCACGGTGACGGTGTCGGTGAGCTCGGCCATGGCGACGAGCTGGGTGAGCCGGGTGCGGACCTCGCGCAGCGGTAGCGAGCGCGGCCGGTCGGCGTCCGACGGCAGGGCGGAGACAGCCATGAATCCATGGTGCCTCCGGGGTCCGACACTTTCCGCGAGCGCACCGCCCCCAGGCGTTAGGAAGGGCCCCCTCCTATACAAAAAGCGATAAGAGGGGGCCCTTCCTTTCAGGATCAGCGGGTGGTGCAGCTGATCGGTGCCGGTACCCGGTTGGCGGTCGTCGAGGTGCCGGTGAACCCGAAACTGGTGGTGGCGCCCGCGGCCAGCGGACCGTTGTAGCCGGCGTCCCGGACCGTCACGTTCGCACCTGACTGGGTGAACGTGCCGTTCCAGAGCTGGTTCACCTTCTGCCCGTCCGGGAACGCCCAGCCGACCGTCCAGCCGGTGATCGCCGACGTGCGGTTGTTGCGGACCGTCACGTCGGCCTGGAAGCCGCCGCCCCAGGAGTTGGTCACCGTGTACGTCGCCGTACAGCCGCCGCTCGGCGGCGGAGTGGTCGGTGGCGCCGTGGTGGGCGGAGCAGTGGTGGGCGGAGCAGTGGTCGGCGGTGCCGTGGTCGGCGGAGCCGTCGTCGGCGGAGCCGTCGTCGGCGGAGCGGTGGTCGGCGGAGCGGTGGTCGGCGGGGTGCCGCCGGTCCGGTCGGCCACCATGATGCCGCGCCCGTTGGTGCCCAGGTAGACCCGGCCGTAGACCCGTGGGTCACCGGTGAGCGCCTCACCGGCGTTGCCGTACTGGTGCTGGTCGTCGTTGATCCGAACCCAGGCCGCAGCGGCGTTGTCCGACCGGTACACGCCGCTCTTGCCGTCGACCGTGCCCAGGATGAACACCGCCGGGTACGTCTGCCCCGGTGCCGCCTTGCCGAAGCCCACGTTCACCGAACCCGACACCCCGCTGACCTTGCCGAAGCTGGCCCCCGAGTCGGTGGAGTGCCACAGGCCACCCTCACCGGCCAGCCACAGGTCGCCCTCCTTGCCGGGCAGCGCCTTGAACTTCACGGTGCCGGTGCTCGGCAGACCGGTCGCGGCGGTGGCCGCGAAGCTGCTGCCGCCGTTGGTGCTGACGTAGAACTTGCCGCCGGAGAAGCCGTAGAACTTGTTCTTGTTGACCCGGTCGGACTCGATCACCGCGTTCGCCGGAATGCCGGTCGCCGCGCTCCACGAGTTGCCGAAGCCGACCGAGCGGACCACCTGGATGCCGGGGTCACCGGGCGCCCAGACGAAGGTGCCGCCGTCGGCCGACGCGGCGACCGTACCGCCGTTGTTCACCCCGCCCGGCTCGGTGCCCTGGAACCAGTTCGCCCCGCCGTCGGTGGAGAACGCCACGTGGCTGTCGTTCGGCCGGTCCGAGTCGGTGAAGTTACCGGCCCGCACCAGCACCGACGGGTTGGTTTCGGCGTAGTCCAGGCTGGTGGTGCTGGTGAAGACCGGCTGGCTGAACATCATCGGCGGCACGGCGGTCAGATCGGTGTGCCGGAAGCCGCCGATGTCACCGAGCCCGCTGATCAGCGGAGCCCCGGTCGGCGGGCTGATCAGGTCGAGGACGGCGGTCTCCTCCAGGCCCTTGACCATCGGCTTGATGGTGAACGTCCCGCCGGTGTCCCACTTGGTCAGCTCGGTGGTGCCGTAGATGGTGGCGCCGGTGCCGTACATCATCCGGTTGCTGTCGAACGGGTCGATCTCCACCGACTCGTTCATCCAGCCCAGTTTCGGCGTCTCCTCCGGTGGCTGCGGGTTGGTGCCGAAGGTCAGCCACGGGGCCGAGCTGATGTCCATGGTGTACTTCTTGGTCCGGGCCGGGTAGCCGTTCCAGTCCCAGATGCGGGTCCAGGTGGCGCCCGCGTCGGTGCTGCGGAAGAAGATCGCGTCCGGCCACCAGGAGACCTGGGTGGCCACCATGATGGTGTTCGGGTGCTGCCGGTCGATGGTCAGACCCGAGTAGCCGAAGTAGTCGTCACCGCTGGACGACGGGATCGGGCTGATCTGGGTCCACGCCCCGGTGGCCCGGTTGAACTTCCACACGTCGCCCTTGCCGCCGTCGTACGGACCGCCGGTGTCGCTGGTGGCGATGTAGAGGTAGCCGCCCACCGGGTCCACCACGCCCTTGTGGGCGAGGTAGCCGGTCGGCTGGCCGGGCACGCGCTCCCAGGTCGACCCACCGTTTGTCGACCGGTAGACCGGGTTGGCCTTGTCCGCCACCCCCACGTAGATGGTCTGGGTGGCGGTTCCGGCCGTACCGGTGCTCTTGTCGAAGGTGACCCAGCTCAGGCCCTGGTTCTGGCTGTTGTAGCCGGTCGAGTCGCTGGGGTTGGCCTGGTAGTTACCGACGTTGGGGAAGTTGGTCACCTTGGCCCAGGTCGCCCCGTAGTCGGTGCTGCGCCACAGGCCGTTGCCGCCCTCCGCGCCGTAGTACAGGATGCTGTTCTTGTTGGGGTCGACCGCCAACCGTTCACCGGCGCCCCGGCCGGGCATGTTGCCGCCGCTCTTGAACGGCAGCTCGGTGGCCTGCCAGGTGGCGCCCTTGTCCGACGAGCGCAGGATGGCGCCGTTGTTCGGGTCCCAGTCGTTGGCGTACATGCCGACCGCGGCGTACACCCGGTTGGTCTGCACGGGATCGGTGGCCAGGCTGAGCACGCCGTTCCAGCCCCACTTGTCGGCGCCGACCCAGTCCAGCAGCGGGGTCCACGACTGGCTCGCCTGGTCCCAGCGGTACGCGCCGCCGATGTCGGTGCGGGCGTAGATCAGGTTCTTCTCGGTCTGGTTGAAGACGATGCCCGGTACGAAGCCGCCGCCGTCGATCCGGACGTTCTTCCAGCTGTACGAGTCGGCCGGGGCCGCGGCGGCCGGGGCCGTCGGGGACACCGTGAGTTGTATCGCCGCCATGACCAGGGCGGCGGCCAGCGCGGATGCTATCGCGCCGGAGACGTTTCTCCGCATCTGCGGTTCCTCTCGGGGGGAGGTCGGTCGACGCCGCCGTGGTGCGGGCGGGCCCGCACGGCCGACGGACGTACGTCGAACCGCCGTACGTCGTACGGCGGTTTCGCGATGGCTGCCCTGACCTCGCGGGGTGATGCGTCGGCTCCGCACGCTGAGAAATCACATTCACCCTAGACGATCGGCCCGGCCGCGCGGAAGCGCTTCGACAGCCGCACACCGAGGTGTTAGGAAGGGCCCCTTCCTATACAAAATGCGATAAGAAGGGGCCCTTCCTTGCAACCAGGTGGCATGGGCTATAAGTGACCCATGGATCTCCCCGCGCACCTGGGTTCGATGCCGATGCACGCGATCACCGAGATGCACGGCGAGTCCGGGCTGTTGGAGCGCCTGCGCCTGGAGATCGAACGGTTCGACCCGGCCGACCGGTGCCGGCTGACCGCCGCGCTGGACCTCGCGGCCGACCTGCACCGCGACGACCGGCGGGTCCGCGAGCCGTACCTGAACCACCTGCTGAGGGTGGCGATCCGACTGATCCACCACTACGAGGTGCGCGATGTCGACGTGATCGTCGCGAGCCTGCTGCACGACGCCGTCGAGGACCACCCGGCCGAGCTGGCCGGCGACCTACCGGAGGGCGTGGACCCCACCCCGGCCGCCCTGGCCACCCTGGCCGAGCGGTTCGGCGCCCGGGTCGCCCAGCTGGTCGCGGCGGTCACCAACCCGGTGTACGACCCGGACGTCGACCGCAACCAGCAGTATCGCGAGCACCTGGCGGCCAGCCTGGACCGGGAGCCGTGGGCCCGGGTGATCAAGATTTCGGACTTCACCGACAACGGGGTGGGGATCATCCACACGGTCGGCCCGAAGGTGGTGTCGTCGGCCGTGAAGTACCGCCCGCTGGTGCCGGTGCTGCGCGAACTGGTCGCCCGGCCGGACACCCCGCTGTCCGAGGCGGTGAAGCGGCACATCCACGACCAGCTCGACCTGGCCGAGGAACGGTTCAGCGCCATCCTCGACGGCGACTGAGGCGGATCCGGCGGCCCGACCGCCGGTGGTGACGCCTGGCCCGCCCCGGTCATGCCGTGGGTCCGTCGAACCACGAGCGGACGGCCCGCACCGGACCGCCCGCCCGCCTTGCGGTCCGGTCGGGGTCGGGGTGGGCCGACCCCGACCGGACCCGCTCGGGTTGGTTCCTTGCGTCAGTGCGCCACGCCGGCGCCGACCGCCGGCCAGCTGTCCCGGTAGACGGTGGCGCCGCCGGTGTTGGCCGCGAGCCCGGACCCGAAGTTGCGGTCGACCTGAGCCGCCTCGCCGGAGCTGGGGTACGGGTTGGTGCACGAGGTCCCCGCGCTGCCACCGGACATCAGGATCGCGCAGTTGCCGTTGTAGTTGTCCGGCAGGCCGAGCAGGTGCCCCATCTCGTGGGCGACGATCCGCAGCGGGCTGTACTGCGCCGCCTGCTGGGAGTCGATCACGATGTACCCGTTGCCCAGGCTGCGGGTGACGGCGTACGAGCCGCCGCCGGAGGTGTAGTAGATCATGATGTTCGAGCCGCACCGCGACACGTTGATGTTGTTGGTGGCGTTGTTCCAGATGGTGGCGGCCTGGTTCGCGTAACTGGCGTACGGGCCCGCCTGGCTGGTGCTGTAACAGACGTTCCGGGCGAGCGTGGTCGAGGCGGCGGCCGGTGCCGAGGCGGTGGCCGTGGCGCCGAGCGTGGCCAGCGTACCGGCGACGAGGGTCACCAGGACGCGCCGGAGCGAGTGGTGGGGCACGGTCTCACACTCCCTGATCGACTCTGAGCGAGGGTTATCACATCCTAAGATTTGCATACTTAGATGTCACTAGCCGTGCCCGAACAACTGCACTTCGATTCCACCGCCGCGCGCAACGGTGGGTCGGCGGAGGCGGTACGCCGGTGAAGACGGTGGGCCGGTGAGGGAGGACCGTGGCCGGTGAGGGAAGACCGTGGGCCGGTGAGTGTGGCACGGGTAAACCCGGTGCGCGTCGACCCGACCGGTCGGTAGCCTCCGCACCCATGAGCCCATCCCGCGACCGGCCACCCCTCACCGCCGACGAACGGACCCAGCTCGTCGGCTGGCTCGACACGCAGCGGGCGATCGTCCACTTCAAGTGCGAAGGGCTCTCCGACGATGACGCCCACCGTGCCCTGCTGGCGACCTCACCGCTGATGACAGTGGCCGGAATCGTGTCCCACCTCCGCTGGACCGAACAGACCTGGTTCGAGGTGCTCTTCCTCGGGCGCCCCGCCGACGGCCCGCAGTTCGACGAGGCCCGTGAGGACGCCGACATGATGGTCGAGGGCGTGCCGCTCGCGGACCTGCTGCGCGACTACGAGCGGCAGTGCGCGCTGTCCAACGAGATCATCGCGGCGCATCCGCTCGACCAGGTGGGCCGGCATCCGGATTTCCGGTCCGCCGCCGCCACCCTGCGCTGGATGCTGATCCACATGGTCGAGGAGACCGCCCGGCACGCCGGTCACCTGGACATCCTCCGCGAGCAACTGGACGGCGCCAAGGGCTACTACTAGTCGGCGGGCTACCCGACGAACAGGGCGGCGTGCCCGTCGCGGCTGCCCACCAACCGGCCCCGGTCGTCCAGGTCGCTGACCCCGTCGGTGGCCCGCAGGCCACGAGTGGTCAGGTCGACGGTCCGACCCGCCCGCCACAGGAACGGATGCCGCTCCCCCGTGGCGGTGTCGCTGACCCCCAGGACCGTCCCGGCGTCGTTGACCGCGACGGCCTGGCTGCGGTCGCCACCCAGCGTGCCCAGATCCGTCAGCACCCCGCCCCGCCAGGAGAAGGCGTGCTGGCCGGCCCGGCCGACCACCTGGCCCGGATTGCTGATCGCCGTGGCCCCGTCGCCGATCTGGGTGACGACACCGTCGCGCAGCCGGCCGCCCACGCAGGTACAGGGATAGTCGTACGGCGGGACGTTGAAGGTACCCACCACGTCGCCCCGGTTGTTGAACCCGGTGGTCGTCTCGTAGAAGTCCTGCCGGCCGAGGTCGGTGAACACGCCGTCCTGCCAGCTGAACCGGTGCGGGATGTCGGTGGCGGGATTGCTCAACCCGAGCACCTGGCCCCGGTCGTTGACGGCGACCGCGTAGCTGTAGTCACCGCCCAGCGTGCCCAGGTCGATCATCCGGCCGTCACGCCAGAGCACCGCCCGGGCCACCAGGTCGGGACCCGTCGAGGTACCGACCACCTCACCGCGTTCGTTGACGTCCACAGCGGTGGATTCCAGGTGCCCCGGCAACACACCGAGGTCGGTCAGCACGCCGCCCCGCCAGACGAACGCGTGCCGGTCGCCGGCGGCGGTGCGGCTCCAGCCGACGACCGTACCCCGGTCGTTCACGGCGGTGGCGGCGCTGTCTTCGCCGCCCAGCGTGCCGAGGTCGACGGCCCGGTACGGCTGTCCGGCACGCCACGCCACGGCGAGTCCGCCGTCCGCCGGGGTGGCAGGTGCGGCGACCACGGCGGGTGCGGCGGCGGTCGGAGTGGTCACGCCGACGGCAGGCGCGGTCCCGGACGCCACGCCGAGCACCGGTACGGACGTCAGGCTCAGCGCGGTGGCGGACAACACGGTCGACAGGCGCGGCGGAAACCTCACGGGATCCTCCTCCTCCGGCGTCGCCGGTGCCGTCGTCCAGGATGGACGGCGCGCGACCGGACGGTTGCCGTCAGTAGATCCGATCCGGAACCGGGGCCGCCTCGGTCGATCGGTCACCGATCGCCACCATCTGCCCGGACGGTGGTGTGGCGGCCGGCGTTCCGGGACCCGTGCCGCGAGCCGGGCGGTCCACGGCGCCGGCCAGTCGGTACGCCCGACGCAGCGCGGTGTACGCCCAGTAGGCGTCGGTGGCCAGCATCCGGTGCTTGAGCAGCGCCGCACCGCTCGGGGCGGGGTAGCCACCGGCCGGCAGGTACCGGCGGTAGTGCCGGGCCGCCCGGTGGAAGAACTCGGCCCGCCGGTCCGCCGGCAGCCGCTGCTCGTTGCCGGCGATGACCAGATAGTGGTCGATCATCATCCGGAAGACCTGCGCCCGGAACGGCTCGGCCCGCTCCCCCAGCCGGTCCAGCTCGGCGAAGGTGCGCTCGTACTGGTCGAAGACGTCGAAGTGCCGCCCACTGATGGTCCGGGTGATCCCGCCGGAGAGCCGCTGCCGGTAGTGGTAGCAGACCCGGTCCAGCACGCCGACGGTGTCCGCGCCGATCAGCACCGGGTGGCTGAAGACGCAGTCCTCGTACCAGCCCGGGTAGAAGCGCAGCGACCCGTCCCGCAGGTAGTCCCGGCGGACCACCTTGTTCCAGGCGGCGTGCTGCACCCGCAACAGCTCCGGGTTGGCCGACAGCGGGCCGCTGGTGGTGACCCCGCGCAGCACCCGGCTGCTGGGATCGGGCTCGGGCCGGCCGTCCGGGTCGTACACCCGGATGTGGTCGATCAGCAGCACGTCGGGGCGCTGGGCGCGCAGTGCGGCCAGCACCGCGTCGATCGAGCCGGGCGGCAGCACGTCATCGCTGTCGACGAACCAGACGTACTCGCCACGGACCCGGTCCAGGCCGGCGTTACGGGCCCGGCCGAGCCCGACGTTCGTGTCCAGGTGCAGCACCGTCACCCGGGGATCCATGGTCGCGTACCGGTCCAGCAGCGCCGGGCAGCCGTCCGGGGAGGCGTCGTCGACGGCGACCACCGCCAGGTCCGTCTGGGTGCCGGCCAGGACGGAGTCGAGGCAGGCGCCGAGGAACGGCTCGACGGCGTACACCGGGATCACCACCGTGAGCAACGGTTCCCGGCCGGTGGAGGAGCCAACGGTCATCAGGGAACGATCGACTGTCGATATTGTCGGCCCGCCACGTCCGGGCGTGCGGCGGGCTGCCATCGGGTGAACAGCGGGCAACGCGTTCGGCGGCACCGCTCCGGCGTCAGCGCTGCTCGTAGAGGGCTACGGTCCCGTGCTCCAGCGGCCAGACCCGGACCAGCCGGAAGCCGCGGTCCAGCGCCGCGCCGATCCGGATCCCCCGGTCCTCCAGCAGGTCACCGGTACGCCGCTGGCCGAGGTACCAGATCCGGGGCGCGGCGGCCAGACAGGGCGCCGGATCGACGCACTCCCGGGCGCTCAGGCCGGCCACCTCGGCGGCCGAACGGGTCAGCAGCACGTCCCGGGGTGCCGTCCGACGCCGACTCTGGTAGTCGAATCCGGCTCGCAGCGACCAGGTGCCGATCCGGCCGTACACGATGCCGTCACCCGGCCGCTGTCCGGCCAGGATCGTCCGGGCCGCCACCCGGAAGTCGAGCCCCTGGTGGGCGGCCGGGCCGCGCACCTCGGCGTGCGCGGGCAGCGCCAGCGCCACGGTCGCCAGCAGCGCCACCACGGACCGCGCCGACAGGCCGCCACGCAGGGCGGCGGCAGCCCGCAGGCCACGTGGGGCAGCGGCAGCCGGCAGGCCACGCGAGGCGGCGGCAGCCCGCAGATCGGCGGCAGCCGACAGGCCGCCACGCAAGGCGGCGGCAGCCAGCAGGCAGGTCGGGACGAGGGCGCCGATGACGTACCGGGGCACCCACATGGAGGAACCGGGCAGCGACGCCGCGAGCAGCAGCACCGGCGGCAGCGCGGCGAGCGCCGCGAGGTCCCGGACGGTCCGGCGGTCCGGCCAGCGGACCGCCAGGGCGAGCCCGATGATCAGCAGCCCGACGGTCGGGGAGCCGAAGACGGCGCCCGGCGCCGCCAGCACCTCGGCGACGTCCAGCCGCCCGATCCAGCCCAGCTGCTCGTCGCGCTGGCTGAGCCCGAGGGCCACCAGGGGCAGCACCGGAACCACCGCGACCGCCGTGGTGACCAGCCAGCGGGTGGCGACCGGGCTGCGGCCGGGCCGTCCCCGGGACAGCACCGCGACGGCGTGACCGGCCAGCACGAGCAGGCCCATGATGTGCGCCCAGCCGAGCAGGGTCACGGTCAGCCCGTACCAGAGCCAGCGCCGCCACGACGGGCGGCGCAGCGCCTCGGTCAGCAGCAGCGTGGCCAGGGTGGCGAAGAGGAATTCGAAACCGTACGCCCGCGCGTCCTGGGCGTAGCGGGACAGCTGCGGTACCGCCACCAGGAACAGGCCGCCGACCAGCCCGACCGCCGGGTCGAAGAGCCGCCGGCCCAGCTCCCCGGCCAGCCCCACGCCGGCCGCCACGCACAGCAGCGACGGCAGCCGCATCGCCAGCTCCGAATCGCCGGCCAGCGCCGTCCAGAAGTGCGTGAACAGGTAGTACGGCGCGACCACGCCGTCGATGTGCGCGGCCAGGTGGAAGATCTGCGGCACGGTCCGGCGGGCCACCATCCAGGTGGCGTTCTCGTCCCAGCCCAGCGCCGGGTTCCGCAGCCGGTACCGGCCCACCACCAGCATGGCCAGCGCCGGCACCAGCGCGGGGCCGAGCAACCGGATCCACCGTGTCGCGCCGAGCGGGGTCGGCGCGGCGCCGGACGTCGCGGCCGGACGGGCGTCGCGGTCCGGTCCCGGACCGGCCGGCTCGGCCGGGCCGACCGGCTCGTCCAGCGGGGCTGTCACGGTCATCTCGGCACCCGTTCCGGGGCCACCCGGCCCAGCAGCTCGGTGGCCACCCGGCCGGTGCCCGCACCGTCCACCGCCGCCCAGGCCCGGCCGGCCAGCTCGGCCCGCCGCCGCGGATCGGTGAGCAGCGCCCGCAGGGTAGCGGTGGCGTCGACGGCCGTACCGGCCGCGACCGTGGTGCCCGCGACCGCCAGGTCCGACAGTCGGCCCAGACCGGCGGCCAGGCCTCGGCGGACCACCCGGTCGTAGCCGAGCCACTGGTTGTCCACCACCCAGACCAGCGCGGCCGGCAGGCCGAGGCAGAGCAGCTCCCAGACCGAGGTGCCGCTGGCGGCCACCACCAGGTCGGCCTCGGCCATCAGCGCGGCCAGGTCGTCGGTGGGACCGATGACCCGCAGCCGCTGCCCGGGGCCGGGCGTCGCGGCGCGCAGCTCGACCCGGATCGCGTCGGTGGCGCCCACCACGGTGGCGTCGAGGGCCACCCCGGTACCGAGCAGCAGGCGGGTGAGCACCGGCGCCGCGCCGTACACGTCAGTGCCGCCGAAGAAGCACAGCACCCGCGGCACGGCACCGCCGGCGACGGACCGGGGCCGGTCCGGGCGGAGCCGGCGGACCGCCGGGCGCAGCAGGCAGTACCGGGACCCGGCCAGCCGTACCGCGCCCGGGGGCAGGTCCGGGCTGGCGAGTTCGGCGTCCAGGTTCTGGTCCACGTACAGGTCGGCGTGCGCGCCGCGCGGGTCGCCGTCGATGATCGCCAGCACCGGCCGGCCGGTGTCGCGCAGCGCGACCCCGGAGGCCGGGTCCAGGGTGTACGAGTCGAGCACCACGGCGTCCAGCCGCAGCGACCGGGCCGCCGCGACGAGGGCGTCGGGATCCTCCGGCGCCGGATGCCAGGCCACGTCCCGGGTCGCGAGCTGCCGGGCGGCCCAGGGCAACCCGTCGACGTCGGTCAGGAAGTGCGCCGCCACACCCCGGGCGGTCAGCTCGTCGGCGAGCGCCAGGCAGCGCATCAGGTGCCCGACGCCGGTCACCGGGCCGGCGTCGCAACGGATACCGATCCGGATCATGCCTTCGACAGCTCCTTCTGCCGGACGTGCGCGTTGAGCAGCCGCAGGTGCGGACGCTCGGCGAGCCAGCGGGCCAGGGTGGACAGCGGCACCGGGTCGTCGCCGAAGTGCTCGACAACCGCCGTGATCAGCAGCCAGTCATCCTCGGTGTCGAGGGTCAACCGCAGGTCCGACAGGTCCGGTTGGAGGGTCAGGCCGAACACCCGGAAGTCCTGCGGGCGCGAGTAGACGTACGAGGTGACGTGGCTGCGGTGGTGGTCGGTGGCCAGCGTGTCGATGGCGCGCAGCACCTCCGGCCGGACGATCTCCACGTCCAGCCCGCGCGGCAGGGTCCGGGTGATCGAGGTGCTCAGGTAGTCCGCGCCGGGCAGCGCCGCGAAGACCGCCACGACCTGCGCGATCAACGCCGGGTCCAGCAGCGGGC
Organism: Plantactinospora sp. A48; assembly: GCF_055793945.1. Classification (NCBI taxonomy): domain Bacteria; kingdom Bacillati; phylum Actinomycetota; class Actinomycetes; order Micromonosporales; family Micromonosporaceae; genus Plantactinospora; species Plantactinospora sp. A48. The sequence goes on from NZ_JBTIXF010000022.1 coordinate 29,108, forward strand.
AGTCGGCGGTGAACCGGAGCACGGCGTCGGTGTCCCGGGTGTCGAGCACCCGCAGGAACCGGGTCAGCACGTCGTCCACGGGCCCGCGCTCGCACGGCACCCCCAGGACCGCGCACTCGGCCACCACGGCGTCGTCGACGGGTTCGGTGGTGGTGGCCACGACCAGTTCGTCCAGCACACCGCTGGCCCGGGCGGCCTGGACGACCCGGTCCAGCACGGTCCGCCCGCCGAGCCGGCGGAGCACCTTGCCGGGCAGCCGGGTGGAGCCCATCCGGGCCTGGATGATGCCGAGGGTACGCATGTCCGTCCTGTCTGGAGTGTCACGGTTGGCTGGTCCCGGCGCGGGCCGGTCGCGGTGTGGGCTTTTCGCGGCCCGGGCCGGTCCCGGCGCGGGCCGGTCAGCCGTCGAGGATGCCGCGCAGGGTCTCGACCACCCGGTCCTGGTCGGCCTCGGTCAGGTCGGCGAACAACGGCAGGGAGAGCTGCTCGGCGTAGAACGCCTCGGCCACCGGGCACATCCCGCGCCGGTAACCCAGGTCGGCGAAGGCCGGATGCCAGTACGCCGGCAGGTAGTTGACCTGCACCCCGATGCCCGCCGCGCGCATCCGGTCGTACACCTCGCGGCGCCGGCCGCCGAGGACCCGGACCGGGTACAGGTGCCGGGTCGGTTCGACCCAGGCACGCCGGACCGGCAGCCGCAACCCCGGGGTACCGGCCAGCAACCGGTCGTACCGCTCGACCAGCGCGGCCCGGCGGGCCTGGAACGACCCCAGCCGGGCGAGTTGGGCGCTGCCGAGCGCGCACAGCACATCCGGCAACCGGTAGTTGAGCCCGAACTCGTGCACCTCCTGGTGCCATCCGCCCTCGTCCGGATCGCGCAGCAGGTCCCGATCCCGGACCATGCCCAGGCCGCGGAACCGGGCCGCCCGGCGCAGCAGGGTCGGGTCGGCGGTGGCGACCGCTCCCCCCTCGGCGGTGGTGAGGTTCTTGGTCGGGAAGAACGAGAACGTGGTCAGGTCGGCGAGGGTGCCGACCGGCCGGTCGCGGTACGTCGAGCCGAGCGCGTGCGCGGCGTCGGCGATCAGGGTCACCCCGGCCGCCTCGGTGTGCTTGCGCAGGTCGTCGTACTCGGCGGGGTGGCCGGCGTAGTCCACCGCGGTGACCGCCCGGGTGCGGGAGCCGATCAGCTCCGCCGCCGCCGCCGGGTCGAGGTTCGCGGTCTCGTCCTCCACGTCGGCGAACAGCACCCGGGCGCCCAGCAGCACGGCGGTCGAGGCGGTGGCCACGAACGTCATGGGGGTGGTCACGACCTCGTCGCCGGGCCGGACCCCGGCGGCCGCGTACGCGGTGTGCAGCGCGGCGGTGCCGCTGCTGACCGCCACGCACGGCGCCCCCACCACGGTGGCGAGGTCCCGTTCGAACCGCTCCACCCGGGGACCGGTGGTCAGCCAGTCGCTGCGCAGCGCCGCGACGACCGCCTCGACGTCCGCGTCGTCGATCGACTGCCGGCCGTAGGGCAGCGTCACGGTCGGGCCGCCGCCACGGCGCCCAGCTTCCCCACCGCGCCGGCGCCCGCGTCCCCGGCCAGGATGGCGCGCATCTCGTCCACGGTGAGCCACAGGTCGTTGCTGTCCGAGCGGTAGGTGAACCCGTCGGCCACCGGCTGACCCCCGGGCGGGGTCCGGTAGCCCCAGCTGGCCACCACCGGCTGCACCACGTACCGGTCGGCGAACCGCAGGGTCCGGCGGCTGTCGTCGGCGGAGATCATCTCCTCGTGCAGCTTCTCCCCCGGTCGCATCCCGATCTCGTGGGTGGACGCCTCCGGGGCGACGGCCTCGACCAGGTCGAGGATGCGCATGCTCGGGATCCTCGGCACGTACAGCTCGCCGCCCTGCATCAGCTCGAACGAGTCGACCACGAACCGCACCGCCTGGTCCAGGGTGATCCAGAACCGGGTCATCCGCTTGTCGGTGATCGGCAGGCTCTTGCCGGCGGCGTTGAGCTGCCGGAACAGTGGGACCACCGAACCACGGCTGCCCATCACGTTGCCGTAGCGGACCACCGCGAACCGGGTCGGGTGGTGGGCCGCGTAGTGGTTCCCGGCCACGAACAGCTTGTCGGCGACCAGCTTGGTGGCGCCGTACAGGTTGATCGGGCTGGACGCCTTGTCGGTGGACAGCGCCACCACCCGCCGCACCCCCGACTCGATGGCCGCGTCGATCACGTTCTGCGAGCCCTCGATGTTGGTGTCGACGAACTCCGACGGGTTGTACTCGGCGGTGTCGACCTGCTTCAACGCGGCGGCGTGGACCACGTGGTCGATGCCGTGCATGGCCCGGATCAGCCGCTGCCGGTCCCGGATGTCACCCAGGAAGAACCGCAGTCGCGGGTCGTCGCCGAACTGCTGCCGGACCTCGTACTGCTTGAGCTCGTCCCGGGAGAACACCACGATGCGCTGGGGGTCCAGCTCGGCCAGGGCGTACCGCAGGAAGGCCCTACCGAACGAGCCGGTGGCCCCGGTGACCAGGATGGAAGATCCGGATAGAACGCTCAAGACTGTGCTCCCAGAGTGCGGCTGGCGGTGGCGTCCCGGACGGTGGGTGATCCACCGGCAAACGGGTGATTCGAACGCGACACGGGTCGGAAGCATAACCACGTGACGGCGAAAGAAAAGGCGTCGGGGAACGTTGAAGAAAAGCGCAAGCGGCTATTCATGAGTCGTTCAACTTGGATTTCCGCCCGCGACGGCCCCGGTGCGGGAGGGTGGGTACCCCTGTTCACGTCGAGAGAGCCTCCATGCCTGACCTGCAAAGACTTCGCAATGTCTTCCGATCCTCGCTGGACCTGAGCCCGGACGAGCCGGTGGACGAGCTGAGCTATCCAACCGACCGGTGGGATTCCCTGGCGCACATGTCGTTGGTCGCCACGATCGAGGACGAGTTCTCGGTCATGTTGGATACGGACGACGTCATCAATCTGAGCAGTTTCACCGAGGCCGTACGGATTCTCGACAAATACGGAGTGGAACTTCATGACTGAGCCGCGGGTCGCGCTGGTCACGGGCGCCTCCCGCGGTATCGGTCGGGCCGTCGCGGTCCGGCTGGCCGAGGCCGGGTACGACCTCGTGCTGCACGCGCGCACCACCGGGGCGGTCGAGCCGGTGGCCGCCGAACTGGCCGACAAGTTCGGGGTCCGGACCGCCGTGGGCGGTGGTGACGTCGCCGATCCGGCCACCAGCGACGCCCTGCTGCGGCTGGTCTTCGACCGGTTCCGCCGGCTGGACGCGCTGGTGGTCAACGCCGGCACGCACGCGGCGGGGATGCTGGGGATGACCGACGACGCGGTGCTGCGCCGGCTGTTCGAGGTGAACGCGGTGGGTGCCGCGTACACCCTGCAGAAGGCGGTGCGGCTGCTGGCCCGGGGGGTCGATCCGGCGGCCGTGCTGGTCTCGTCGGTCACCGGCATCGCCGGCGCCGCCGGGCAGGCCGGCTACGCCGCGTCCAAGGCGGCCGTCGACGGGCTGACCCGGTCCGCCGCCAAGGAACTCGGCCCGCGCGGCATCCGGGTCAACGCCGTGGCACCCGGCTTCATCACCACCGACATGCTGGCCACGCTCGACGAGCCGGGCCGGGCCGGGCGGATCGCCAGCACCCCGCTGCGCCGGCTCGGCACGCCCGAGGACGTCGCCGAGGTGGTCGAGTTCCTGCTCAGCCGCCGGGCCGCCTTCGTCACCGGGCAGATCGTGGGCGTCGACGGGGGCATCGTGCCGTGACACTCGTACCGCATCCCCAGGCCCGGCTGGTCGACGCCGAGACCGGGCGGGTGGTGGCCGGCGCCGAACTGCGCCGGCTGATCGACGCGGCGGCCACGGCGTTCACCGTCGACGCCGAACGGCGGCGGGCGGCGGGCGACCCGGCCGGACCGGTGCTGGCGCTGCTGCCGACCGAGGTACCGGCCATCGTGCGGTACCTCGGCGCGTTGGCCGCGGGCCGGCCGATGGCGCTGCTGGACCCGTACCTCGGCCGCGAGCGGCTGCTCGGCTACCTGGACCGGTTCGCGCCGGCGCTGGTCACCGGCATCGACGGGCCACCGCCGGTCGGCTACCGGGCCGACGTGCTGGACGGGCTCGGCCCGGTCTGGTCACGGACCGCCCCGGGCGGCGTCGAACCGGATCCGGAGCTGGCGCTGCTGCTCGGCACCTCCGGCTCCACCGGCAACCCCAAGCTGGTCCGGCTGTCCGCGACCGCGGTCGCCGCCAACGCCTCGGCCATCGCCGCGAGCCTGGACCTCGGTCCCGCCGAGGTCGCGCCCACCACCCTGCCGCTGTTCTACTCGTACGGCCTGAGCGTGCTCAACAGTCACCTGCTGGCCGGCGGCACGGTGCTGCTGGAACGTACCGGCTTCCTCCGGCCGGACTTCTGGACGGCGGTGCGGGACCACCGGGCCACCTCGCTGGCGGCCGTGCCCTACCAGTACGAGATGCTGCGCCGGCTGCGCTTCGACCCGGCCGAGTACCCCGCACTGCGCTCCCTCACCCAGGCCGGCGGCCGGTTGCGGCCCGAGCTGATGGCCGACTTCGCGGCGCGGGCCGCGACGGCCGGCGCCCGGATGTACGTGATGTACGGCCAGACCGAGGCGACCGCCCGGATGACCGTGCTGCCGCCGGACCGGCTCGCCGACCGGCTCGGCTCGGTGGGCCTGCCGGTGCCCGGCGGCGCGGTGTCGATCGAGGACAGCGAGGTCGTCTACCGCGGCCCCAACGTGATGCTGGGGTACGCGGAGAGCGCCGCCGACCTGGCCCGGGGCGACGAGCTGGGCGGGGTGCTGCGCACCGGCGACCTGGGCCGGCTCGACGAGGACGGCCACCTGTTCATCACCGGCCGGCGGTCCCGGATCGGCAAGCTGTTCGGCACCCGGGTGAACCTCGACGACGTGGAGCGACACCTCGCCGACACCGGCCCGGTGGCCGCGGTCGCCGGCGACGACCGCATCCACGTGTTCGTGGAGGGCGCCACCGGGGACCAGACCCGCTCGACCCGTTCCGAACTCGCCCGGTTCCTCGGCAGCCACGTGTCCGGGCTGGACGTCCGCGCCGTCGACGCGCTGCCGCTGCTGCCCACCGGCAAGGTGGACTACCGCGCCCTGGAGGCCCTGCGTTGACCCCCGCGCCACTCCTGGAGGCCCTGCGTTGACCCCCGCGCCACCCCTGGCGGCCGGCCGCGCCACCGCGCCCGCCGGCACGCCGCCGTTCTCGCTCGCCCAACCGGACCGGGCGGACGTCCTGCGGGACGCCCTGGTCGAACTGCTGCACCACCACCGGGACCGGTGCCCGCCGTACGCCCGGATCCTGGCCGCCACCGGCCACCCGCGCGCCGACTACGCCGGGGTGGCCGACCTGCCCTGGCTGCCGGTACGGCTGTTCAAGCACGAGCAGTTGCGCAGCATCGACGCCGACCAGGTGTTCAAGGTGGTGACCTCCTCGGGCACCACCGGTGACATCAGCCGGATCTACCTGGACCGGGAGGCCGCGGCCACCCAGACCCGACAGCTCGGCGCGACCCTGCAGACCGTGCTGGGGCCACACCGGCTGCCGATGATCCTGGTGGACAGCCGGGCCACGGTCCGGGACCGCCGGTCCTTCAGCGCCCGGGGCGCCGGGGTGCTCGGGATGGCCACGTTCGGCCGCGACCACGCCTGGATCCTGGACGCCGACGGCCGGCCCGACGTGGCCGTGTTGCGGGACTTCCTGGCCCGGCACGGCGACGCGCCGTTCCTGATCTTCGGCTTCACCTATCTGGTCTGGCTGCACCTGTACGAGGTGGCCCGGGAGCACCGGCTGGACCTGGGCAACGGCATCCTGATCCACTCCGGCGGCTGGAAACAGCTCGTCGACCGGGCCGTGGACCCGGTCGAGTTCCGGCGCCGGCTGGCCGCGGACACCGGGCTGCGCGACGTGCACAACTTCTACGGCATGGCCGAGCAGATCGGCACCGTCTTCCTGGAGGGCCCGAGTGGCGGCTCACTGTACTGCCCGGACTTCGCCGACGTGATCGTGCGGAATCCGGAGACCTGGGCCGAGCAGCCCGTCGGTACGCCCGGGGTGATCGAGGTGGTCAGCACCCTGCCCCGGTCGTACCCGGGCAACGTGCTGCTCACCGAGGACCTGGGCGTGGTCGACGGGATCGACGACGGGGACTGGCCCGGTAGGCGGTTCCGGGTGCTCGGCCGGCTGCCCCGGGCCCAGGCCCGCGGCTGCAGCGACACCTACCAGGCTGCCTCATGATCGTCCAGCGGTTTCCGGCCGGCCCGGCCGTCGACCTCGACACGCTGCTGGCGCCGACGGGCGACCGGCTGGTCGTCGGCGACGAGCGGATCGTGGACTTCCTGGCCCGGTTCGCCCGCCGGCTGCTCACCCCGGCGGTGGCCCGCCGGCACCCCGAACTCGGGTCGCTCGGCTACTTCCTGCGGCCAGCCGAACTGGCCCGCGCGGTCGCCCGGATGCGGCTGCCGGAGGCGTACGTCTCCCCGCGCGGCAACGTGTTCCACGTGCCGCCGTCCAACGTGGACACCATCTTCGTCTACTCCTGGGCGCTGTCCGCGCTGGCCGGCAACGCCAACATCGTCCGGATCTCGGATCGGGCCGGCGCCGGCGCCGAGACGGTGCTGGCGGCGTTGACCGAGACCCTCGCGGACGCGGACCCGGTGGTGGCCCGTACCCAGCGGATGGTCGGCTACGGGCGCGACGACGCGGTGACGGCCGCGCTGAGCCGCTGGTGTGACCTGCGGGTGATCTGGGGTGGCGACGCGGCCGTCGAGGACATCCGCCGGCACCCGCTGCGGGCGTCGGCCCGCGACCTGACCTTCCCCGACCGGTCGTCCTGGGCCGCCCTGTCGGTGGCCGGCTGGCGGGCCGCCGACGAACCGACCCGGCGGGCCGCCGTGGCCGGGTTCGCCAACGACGCCTACTGGTTCGACCAGGCGGCCTGCGCCTCACCCCGGACGGTCTTCCTGGTCGGCCCGGCGGACGACGCCGAGCGGGTCCGCACCGAGTTCCTGACCGCGCTGGCCGGGGCGGTCGCCGACCGGGGCTGGTCGGTCGACCCGGCCATGGCGGTGGAGAAGCACGTGGCCGCGTACGGGCTGGCCGCTGCCGGCACGGTCAGTTCGGTCAGCTTCACCGGCAACGCCGTGGCCGGGCTGGTGCTCACCGAACCGGCGACCCTGCCCCGGCGCTGGCTGGGCGCCGGTACGTTCCCGTTCGCCACCCTGCCGTCGCTCGCCGACGTGGTGCCGCTGATCACCCGCCGGGACCAGACGTTCACCCACTTCGGCTTCGCCGGGTCGGAACTGGCGGAGTTCGCCGCCGCCCTCGGCGGGCGCGGCGTCGACCGGATCGTGCCGTTCGGCTCGGCGCTCACCTTCGACGCGGTGTGGGACGGCTACGACCTGCCGCGCGAGTTCACCCGACTGACCACCCTGCGGACGTGAAGGCCGGACACGTGAGGATCGGAACCGAATCCGAGGCGACGCCCACCCTGTCGGTGGTCATCCCGATGTTCAACGAGCAGGACGCCATCCCGGCCCTGGTCGACCGGCTGCGGCCGGTGCTGGACGGGCTGGGCGCCGGCTACGAGGTGGTGGCCGTCGACGACGGCAGCCGGGACGCCACCTCGGCCGTGCTGTCCGCGCACCGCCGGGCCTGGCCGCAGCTGCGGATCGTCCGGCTGCGCCGCAACAGCGGGCACCAGGCCGCGCTCACCGCCGGGCTGCACCGGGCCCGTGGCGCGTGGGTGGTCAGCATCGACGCCGACCTGCAGGACCCGCCGGAGACCATCGCCGAGATGCTGCGGGTGGCCCGTACCCAGGGCGTGGACGTGGTGTACGGGGTCCGCTCCGACCGGCGGACCGACACCGTGTTCAAGCGGCACACGGCCGGGGCGTACTACCGGTTGATGCGCCGATTCGTCGGTGCGGAGGTGCCGGCCCAGGCCGGCGACTTCCGGCTGCTCAGCCGGGCGGCGGTGGAGGCGCTGCGGGAGTTGCCCGAGCGGTCGCCGGTATACCGGCTGCTCGTGCCGTCGCTCGGGTTTCCCAGCGCGCAGGTGCGGTACGCGCGGGCCGAACGGGTGGCCGGGGAGACCAAGTACCCGCTGCGCCGGATGGTGGCGCTGGCCTGGGACAGCACGGCGAACTTCTCCGCCGCGCCGCTGCGGCTGGCGACCTGGCTCGGCGCGGCCGCGTTCCTCGGCTGCCTCGCGCTGATTGCGTACGGCGCCGTGGTGTACGCCAACGGCACGGTGATCCCGGGCTGGACGTCGCTGTTCCTCGCCGTGCTGCTGCTCAGCGCGGTGCAGCTGATCTGCCTGGGGCTGCTCGGCGAGTACGTCGGGCGGATCTACGCGGCCCTGCAGAACCGGCCCGCGTACCACGTCGCGGCCGACTCGGTGGACGAGCCGGTGGACGACTCGACGTCCGGCGACGGCGGTCCGGCCGGCCGATCGGGTCCGGGCGACGGCGGTCCGCCGGACGGGCCGGGTGGTGCCGGCCCGGCGGGGACCGGACCGGGTCGCCCGGTCGACGGGTCGGGACGGGTCCCGGCGTCGACCGCCGCCGCCCATGGCTGACTCGATGACCGTCGACACCCTCGCGCCCGCGCCGCCGGTCCGGACAGACCCGCGGGAGGGCGCGACCGGACCGAACCGGCTCGTCGCGGCGCTGCCCTGGCTGCTGGCCGGCGCGGGGTGGGTGGCCGCCTTGGCCGGCACCGGTACGCCGGTGGCGGACATCGGTCGGTACGGCGCCTACTGGCTGGTCGGGCTCGTGCTGCCGGGCACCCTGGTGCACCGGGCGGTCCGCGGCAGCCGGGGCAACCTGCCGGAGGACCTGGGTTACGGCGCCGCCGTCGGGCTGCTGCTGGAACTGGCGGTGTGGGCGCTGGCGTCGGCCACCGGCCATCCGGTGCCGCGCTGGTGGCCCGCTCCGGTACTGGCGCTGTTCGTCGTGGTGCCCGCGCTGCGCCGCTGCTGGCGGATCGCCGAGCCTCGGCCGCTGCCACCACGGCTGACCTGGCCACTGGCCGGTGTGCTGCTGGCGGTCACCGGTGTGGTGGTGCGCGGTTGGGCGAACACCCCGCTGCCGCCCGCCGACGCCGGCTACTACCAGGACCTGCTCTACCACCTCGCGCTGGTACACGAGCTGACCCGGTCGATGCCGTTCGAGGTGCCGCAGGTGGCCGGGGAGGTGCTGCGCTACCACTACCTGTCCGACGCCCACATGGCCACCGCCAGCGTGGTCACCGGGGTGTCCCCGGCCACCGTGCTGCTGCGGTTGTGGCTGGTCCCGGTGGTGGCCGTCGCGGTGCTGACCACGGCGGGGCTGGCCCGGGACCTGACCGGACGGCGGTGGGCCGGGCCGGTCGCCGCGGCGGCCGGGTTCCTCGGGGTCCCGCTGGCGCTGGGTCTGCGGACCGAGGTGGCCGGTGGTGGACCGGTTTCGTACGTGAGCCCGTCGGTGACGTACGCCGTGCCCTTCACCGTGCTGGCGGTGGGACTCGTCGTGGACGTGGTACGGGGTCGCCGGCTGGGTCCGGCCTGGGCGCTGCTGCCCCTGCTGGGCGTGGCCTGCGCCGGCAGCAAGGCGAGCGCGCTGCCGCCGGTGGTGGCCGGTCTGCTGCTGGCCGCGGTGGTGCTGGCGGCCCGGACCCGACGCCCACCGTGGCGGGTGCTCGCCGCCGTGTCGGCGCTCGGCGGGACGACGCTGTTCGGTGCCCGGCTGTTCGCCGGGGGTGGCGCGGGCACCCTCACCCCGCAGGCGTTCAGCGTGCTGCGCTGGCTGGCGCCGTACCGGGAGACGCTCGGGCAGCACGATCCGATCACCTCGGGCGGCTCGCTGCCGCCGGGGTTGGCCGGGGCCGGCGCGGGCGGTTGGCTGCTCGCGGCGGGCGTGGTCGCCTGGTGGGTGCTGGCGCAGGCGGCCCGGCTGCTGGGGCTGACCGGCGTGGCCCGCCCGGGACCGCGCGCGGATCCGGCGTGGTGGCTGCTGGCCGGGACGGTGACGGCCGGCACGGCCGCGTCCTGGCTGCTGTTCCATCCCTCGGCGAGCCAGGTCTACTTCTTCATCGGCGTGGTGCCGTTCGGGGTGCTGCTCACCGTGTGGCTGCTGGTCGACCTGCCCCGGCGGCCGGCGACCCTGGTGGCCGGGGTCGTCGCCGGGGTGACCGTGGGTTGGCTGCTGCCGCCAGTCGCCGCGCCGGACGGTGGTCGGGCCGCCTGGGCCGGGATCCTCGGCTGGGTCACGCTGCGCGCGGTGCTGGTCGGCACGGTGGCCGCGCTGATCGCCGTGGCGGCGTACCGGCGGTTCGGCCCGGCGGTGTCGCGCCGGCTGGCCCCGGCGCTCGGGACCGGGCGCGGGCCGGAGAAGCCGGCGCCGCCGGTCGCGGCGGACGGACCGGGTCCGGTGCTGGTGCCGGACGGACCGGGTCCGGCGGTCGCGGCGGGCGGGCCTGGCCCGGGCGGACCACGTCGGTGGCGGACCGGGCTGCCGGCGGCCGTGCTGGCGGTGATCCTGGCGGCCAGCACGGCCGCCGGAGTCCGGCCGTTGTTCCCGCTGCTGGTCGGCGGCGTGCCGGCCAAGGGCGCGCAGCGGGTGACCGTGACCGCCGCCGAGATGCGGGCCGCGCTGTGGTTGGACCGGCACGCCGGCGCCGACGACGTGGTGGCCACCAACGTCCACTGCCAGCCGGTGGTCACGGTGCCCGCCTGCGACGCCCGGGCGTTCTGGGTGACCGGGCTCGGCGGCCGGCGTGCCCTGGTGGAGAGCTGGGGCTACACCGATGCCGCCGTGGCCGCGCACGGTCGCGACGGGCGGCCGTACCCCCGCCAGGCGCCACCGGCGGTGTACACCCGCAACCAGCTGGCCTTCACCGCTCCGACGGCCGCCGACCTGGCCCGGTTGCGCACCGGGTACGGCGTCCGCTGGCTGTTCGCCGACACCCGGGCCGGGTACGTCTCACCCGAGCTGGCCCGGCTGGCCGAGCCGGCCTACGTCGCCGGGCCGGTCACCGTCTACCGGCTGCGCTGAGACCGCCGAACCGAGCAGCCGGACCGGTTGCTCGGCTGCGGTTCGGCTCCAGCGCAGGCCCTCGGCGTCGGTGAAGGTCACGGTCGGCACGACGTCGGTGCCGCCGGCCAGCAGCGCCGTGGAACCCACGCTCGCCACCGTCGACTCGCCGGGGGGCAGCCGGCGGATCCGGACCGGATTCCGGACCGCCGCGCCGGCGAAGCCCGGGACGATGTCGAAGATCGGACCGTCGCTGTCGTTGGCGACCTCGAGTTCCAGGCTCAGCCCGCTGGCCTGGTGTACCGCGATCGACACGCGACGCGCGTACCGCGCCTCGCGGTCCCGGCGTTCGTCGTCCCGACGCGCCTCGTCGGTCCTGCGGGCCCGGATCTCTCTGATCAGGGCGACCGCGAGGAAGACCAGGCTCAGCGCGGAGCCGACGCCACCCAGCCAGTCCGGCACCGTGCCCCAGGCGATCTTCGGCCCCCGGCTCGGTGCCGCCGGCAGGCAGTCCGCCACCGCCAGGATCTGCGCCAGCCCGGTCATCCACACACCCCCGTCAGTTCCGCCCAGGATGTGATGTCTCGGGCCACCCGCAGCACCCCGACCTGCCGGTCCCGGGCGGTCCCGTCGAGCAGATCGGCCGTGATCCGGTGACACGCCGGCAACCGCCCCGGCTCCGGGCGGACCGGCAACCGTCCCGGGCCGGCGTCCAGCGCCGGCAACCGCCCCGGTTCGGCGTCCAAAGCCGGCGACCGTCCCGGGCCGGCGTCCAGGGCCGAGGTGAGCAGGAACGGCAGCGCGGTTCCCGGCCGGGCGACCACCACCGTCGGCACCTGGGCGGCCAGCGCCACGCCCGCCTCGATCCACACGCTCGACACCCCGGTCGCCTCGTCGGCGAGGATCACCAGGACGGTGCTCGTGGCGACCTGCTCCACGTTGCTCTCGACCAACCGCCGCCCGTGGCCGGCGCGGAGCCGGGCGGTCGCGACGGTGCCGTCGACAATGGTCTCGGGACGGATCGTCCAGCCCAGACCGCGCAGTTCCCGGCGGAGTTCCCGGACGGCGTCGGCGACGACACCGGCCCGACCGGTCCCGGTGACCGGGTGGGCGAGGAACGCGGTGCGGCTCATCCGGCGGTCCCCGTGACGAGCAACGTCCGCTCCGCCGGGACCGGTCGGCGGGCCGCCGCCGCGAGCGCGGTGTCGATGGCCAACGCGACCGCACCGCGCAGAAAAGCGGGCCGGGGAACCAGTTGCAGCGACGGGAACCCCCGGGAGAGGGTGCTACGCAGGTGCGCCCACCGCCCACCCGGCGGCGTGACCGCCACGGTGCGGACGGTCAGGTCGCCGAAGCCGGCGTCGCGGAGCCAGCCGACCACCTGGTCCCGGGCCGGCATGACCCGGCGTTCCCTGGCCAGCGCCACCGGGAAGTGGCGCAGGAAGTCGAAGCTCGCGATGGTCTCCTGGACACCGGTCCGTACGCACAGCACACCCCCGGGACGGAGGATCCGCCGGATCTCCCGGCAGACCGCGCCCGGATCCGGGCTGTAGTGCAGGACCATCGAGCACAGGCAGGCGTCGAACGATCCGGTCCGGAACGGCAACGCCGCCATGTCCGCGCAGACCGGGACGGCCGGGTTCGCCGGGTCGAGCTGCCGGAGCATCCCGGTGGACCGGTCGGCGGCGACGATCCGCCGCGCCCGCCAGGCCGCGGCCACGACGGGTCCGAAACGGCCGGTCCCCGCCCCCAGGTCCAGGACGGTCGGCCGGACCCGGTCCGCTCCGGCGTGCCCCAGGGCCGTGGTCCAGGCCCGGTGCGCCTCGACGCTCAGCGCGCGGGCCCGGGCGAACCGGCGCGGGTAGCCGGCCTCGTCGTAGTCAGTCACCCGGACCCCAGCCGGCCGGCCAGCCCGCCGCGCCGACCGCCTCGGCGGCGGCGTGCCGCTCCAGCAGGCGCCGGACACCCCGGGCGGTGGGTGCGGCGCAGGTGACCCGGGAGGTGGCGATCACGTCGTCGGTCAGCAGCGGGGCGCCGGCGTACGGCAACTCCGCCGCGAAGCGGACGGCCGGCGGCCGGTGGGGGGCCGACCGGAGCACCCCCGGCCGGAACACGGGCAGTCGGGTGGCCATGGCGGCGATCCGCAACGTCCCGGAGACGCGCGGGTTGACCTCGATGAGGTGGCAGACACCGTCGGCGACGATGAACTCGAGTTCGGCGAAGCCCCAGACGTCGAGCAGCTCGGCCACCCGGGTCGCCAGGTCGACGAGCGGCGCCACCCAGCCCTGCTCGGCGGCGGGCGGCGGGCACACCCGCAGGCGCCGCCACGGCGGGAGCAGGTCGCGTCGGGTCGCGCCCTTCCACACGGGTGGGAACGCCAACGTACGGCCGTCCCGCCGGTGCAGCACCACCGAATACTCGACGCCGTCGACGTACTCCTCCCAGTACCGGTCATCCGGGCGGCCGGTGGCGTCGGCCGCCCATCCGAGACCCTGGCTCTGCGTCCCGCCGCGCCGCTTCGCCAGCGCCGAGGCGGCGACCGGGGCGGGCGGATCGCCGTTTCCCCAGCGGGGGGTGGGGAGCCCGGCGTCGTCGAGGAGGCGCTTGAACAGCACCTTGTCCGTCGCCGCCGCGATGGCCGGCGCGGACTGGCAACCCACGGCGGCTCCGGCGGCGCGCAGCCGATCCGCGAGGACCGCGTCGCGCCGCAACGACTCGTGACTGGACAGGATCTCGATGACCGCGCCGTCGGCCGCCGCGAGGAGGTCCCCGACGGCGATGGCCGGGCGGTGCGGATCCGCGCCCAGGTAGACCACCGGGTCGGCCGGATCCGCGAAGACCGGGTACCACCCGCGCAGGCTCTCCACCGACAGCGCGGTCAGGCGCCGCCCGGTCATGCCCGGCCCAGCAGCGCGGACCAGTCGACCCGGTCGACGGCGTCGGCGAGTTCCGCCGCGTACGACGTGGCGGGAACTCTGGGCCGGTGCTCACCTCCGCCACAACCCGGCTCCGGCTGCGCCCCGGCGGGAGCTGCGGGCCGGTGCTCACCTCCGCCACAACCCGGCTCCGGCTGCGCCCCGGCGGGAGGGCCGTGCAGTCGGGTGGCCGGAAAGCTGATCAGCCTGTCGTGCAGCCCGGTGCTGTTGGGCAGCAGATCGTCCCCCGGCGCCCGGCCGGCGGTCTCGGCGAGCCGCCGCCACAGCTGTCCGCTCCGGTCGGCCGGGTTGGCGGCGATGGTCCGCAGCAACCGGTTCAGCGGGCGGGTGGCCGGCACCCGGGCCGGCACCCCGGCACCGCACAGCGCCGCCACCACCCGGTCCCGCAGCGCGGTCGGGGCGCCGGCCGGCAGCTCGTACACCAGGTCGAAGTGGGTGCGGTTGACCCGTCCGGGCGGCGCGGGAAGAGGTCGTAGCCGACCGGCCAGCGCCGCGTCGAGCACCGCCACGTTGGCCAGCTTGTCGGCCACGATCTCGTCCAACCGGGTCAGGTGGTCCAGGGCGAGCACCGCCGCGAGCGGACTCATCCGCAGGTTCCCGCCGAGCCCGAACTCCGCCTGCGCCCGCAGGGTCGCCGTGCTGACCTCCACCCGGGCCCTCGGCTTGAAGTGCCCGACGAGCAGGGCGCTGTCCCGGGCCGCGACGTCATCGGTGAGCAGGACGCCGCCGTGACCGCCGGAGACCATCTTCTGGGCGCCGAGACTGTGTACGGCGACGTCGCCGAAGACCCCGACCGGCCGCCCGTCGATGGTGGAGGCGTGCGCGTGTGAGCAGTCGGCCACCACCGCCAGGCCGTGTCGCCGGGCGACCCGGAGAATTCCCGGCATGTCGGCGGGCGCGCCGAAGACGTGGGTGACCGCGACGGCTCTGGTCCGATCCGTGACGGCCCGTTCGATCGTCTCCGGGGTGAGCCCCGGCTCCCGTTCGCCGGAGTCGCAGAGCACCGGTGTGACGCCGAGCCACAGCAGTGGGGACACGGTCGCCAGGAAGGTCAGGTTCGGCACCAGCACCTCGTCGCCGGCCGCCAGGCCGAGCGCGGCGTAGGCGGCGAACAACGCGCTCGTACCGGAGTTGAAGGTGAGGGCGAGCCGACCCTCGTGCCGGGCCGAGAACTCCCGCTCCAGGTCGAGCACCGGCCCCCCGCCGCGATAGTCGAAGACCCCCGTGCCGGCGTCCACCAGCGCGGCCACCCGCCGGGCGGCCTCCGCCGAATAGCTCGGCCACTCGCGCGGCGGCTGCCGCTCGGACGGCGGCCCCGACTTTTCCGGCGGCGGCACCGGCTGTCCGGACGGTGGCGTGGACGCGGCGGTCACAGGTCCTTGTACTCCAGCACCTGCGGCAGCAGCAGGACCGCGGTGACCTGGTCGGCCGGAACGCCGTGCCGGATGGTGTCGACCTCGGACCACGCGACCGGGGTGCCTCGACGCACACCCCGCAGGTTGTGCTCGATCGCCTCGGCCAGCCGATCGTGCAGCTCGCCCAGTCCGCCGAGCGGCCGCAGGACCCCCGCCGCGAAGTCCAGCGCGGTCCGCGCCTCGGTGGTCCGGCCCAGGGTGGCCAGCATGACCGCGTCGATCGTGGCGCTCTCCGCCTGCTCGTACGCGAAGATCGGCGCCTTGGTTGAGGTGATCTCGTGCAGCGCCCGAGCCTCGGCGATCAGCCCGCGGGAACCCGTCACGTCGCCGGTGGCGAGCGCGGCGGGCGCGGTGTTGGCCAGCGCCCGGGCGATGTACGGCAGGAACCGGTCCCGGTTGTCGAACGCCTGGGCCCGCCGGATCCGGACCGCCTCGGCTCCGTACCCGATCGCCGTCCCGTACTCCCGGCGGGCGACGTGCACGCAGGCGAGGTTGTTGAGCGAGGCCGCCAGCCCCGCCTCGGCGAACTTCGAAGCGTGGGTGCCGGCCGCCCGGAACCCCTGCACGGCACTGCTCGCGTGGATCAGCGCGGCGTCCAGCATGCCCGCCTCGAGCAGCCGGAACGCGAGGTTGTTCTCGGCCGCCGCGGCGGCCACACCGTCGGCGCCGAACCGGGCGAACCAGTCGACGGACAGCCGGGCCGGTTCCAGCGCGGCGTCGACCTGGCCGAGCTCCCACAACCGGTTCGACAGGTCGCTACGCGCCCGGGCCAGCGCCCCCGGGTCGTCGCCGGCCGGGTTGTCGCCGGCGGCTTCGAGATCACGGATCGCCGATCCGGCGGCGGTTGCCGCCGCCGCGCCCCAACCCGCGTCGCTGAACCGGTTGGAGGCCTCGATCAGGAACTTGGCGTCGGCCGGGGAGCGCCGGCCCTCCGGTGGCAGGCCGCCGATCGCCACCTTGGCCAGTTCGGCGGCGAACCCGGCGAGCGCGACGGTCTCGTCGGGCACCAGCGCCAGCATGGCCCGCGCCTCGGCGGGTTCCCGGGCGTGGGCCGCCAGGACGTGTCGGAGCTGGTCGACGAGGATCGACGGGTCGGGCACCTGCGTGCTCACCTCGATCGCCGCGGCCAGCGTTTCGAGGCGTGCCTCCGCGATGATCTGGCGTAGGTGCGGGACGACGGCGGGGTGGCCGACCGCCGCGCGGGCCAGGACGATCAGTGCCCGACGCAGCCCGGCCGGACCGACCGCCGGGGCGTGCCACAGGGTGTTCCCACCGATCAGCGACGGGTCGTCGACGACGACCTGGGCGACCAGTTTCTCGGCCAGCGAGTCCGGCTTCACCCCCTCGACGTACAGGTCCGCGCCCGGGTAGAGCCGCCGGCACAGCCGAGCCAGCTTCCGCAGTTCGCCAGCTCCGAGGTCGCCGTCGACCGTCCGCAGCAGGTCCATCGTGGAGCGTTCGCTGTCGGCGCCGAACAGGGTCAGCACCGTGACGTACCGGTCCAGGTCGACACCGTCGAGGTGGCCCAGGCCGCCGTCCGCCGCGGCGGCCCGCAGGTACCGGCGCTCGTGGGCCAGCAGCGGGGAGGTGTCCCGCTGGCCGTCCGGCGGCTGACCCGCGCCGGACATCACGTCGGCGAGCGCGGCCTCGATGATGTCGTACACCGACCGCTGCCGGTGGTACGCCGCGTCGGCGAGGTCGTCGACCGGCAGGCCGAGTGCGGTCTGGAAGCCGGATCGGGCCGCCCGGTAGATCGCCAGCGTCCGGTCCCGGTCGTCGGTCAGCGCACTCAACCCGAGGGTACGGCTCGTCGACAGCAGTTCCTCGACGACCGCGCTCCGGCTGGTCAGCCGGGTCCACCACTCGCCCGCGCCGCGCGCCAGCAGGAGCAGCCGGACCGTCGCGAACAACTCCGCGTCGGCCACCGCCTCGACCAGCCCGGCCAACTCGTCGACCCGCGTCTCCGCGTAGTCGACGACCAGCAGGCTCGGGTTGTCGCCGAGCCGCCGCACCACGTCGACGGCGGACGACCCGCGACCCACGTCGATGACCTGCCAGCCGCCGGCGGCGAGGCGGTTACCGAGTTCGGTGGCCAGCTTGGACTTGCCCTGCCCGGCCGCGCCGGTGATCAGGCGGACGTCGAACAGGTCGTCCCGCGACGCCCACGCGTCCAGCCGGGCCAGTTCCTCGTCGCGCCCGATCAGCGGCAGCGCGCGGCTCTGGGCCCGCAGCAGGGCGCTCGGGGCGACGTCGAGCCCGCGCCCGGCGCGGATGCTGGCGGTCACGTCGAGGGTGATCCGGCCCGCGCCGCTGCGCAGTCGCCGCCCGGCCGGACGAGCGGCCGGGACACCGCGACCGGTTCCCTGGGCGACGAGCCGGTCGATCAGGTCGACGGCCTCGTCGGGGCCCTGGTACGGGATCACCTCGACGGCGCTGAGCCGGTAGGTCCACTCGGCGGGCAGGTCCGCCGGATAGTTCGTGCCCGGCAGGGCGAGCGGGACCACCCGGCGGCGCTCCTCGACCGCCAGGCCCAGCTCGCGCAGGACCGGTCCGCCGGCGACGGCCTCGGCCGACAGCAGGAACACCGCCAGGTCACAGCCGGCGACCGCCCTGGCCGTCTCGACCGAGGGACCGGACCCGGCGGCCGCCTCCCGGTCCGCCGCGAAACCCTCGATGCCCCGGGCGCCCAGAGCCTCCGCGAGCTTGGTGGCGAGCGCCTCGTCCGAACAGGACGAGCTGATGAAGACGGTGGGCCGGGACCTGGTACGAGGGTCACCTGAGGTCACGCGGCTCACGTTAGCAATGACCTGCCGTGATCAACCAGTGGCTGAACGACAGGCCGCCGGAGGCGTTCGGGCACCGGATCGACGCCGACCCGCCACAATTCACCCCGGCGGTGTCGCCGATCGGACTTCCGGGTTGAGCAACCGCAGCGCGGCGGTGTGCAGGGTGGCGCTGCGCGCGTACAGGGCCGTTCCCGAACCGGGCCGGGAACCCCCGTCGAGCCGGCCGAAACGCCCGCCGGCCTCCGCGACGATGAGCGAGATCGCGGCGTAGTCCCAGACCTGTCCCCTGGTCTGGACGGCGAGGTCGAACTCCCCGTTGGCGATCAGCAGCGCGGCGTGGGTACGCCACGGCGAGTCGACGGCCACGGCGGTCAGCGGCGCGATCATCTCGCGTTCCGCCGGGATCGCCGCGACATCGGTGGGGATCACGCCGATCCGGCTGCCGGCCAGGACGTCCGGCCGGTCGCGGTCGACGGCGATCCGTCGCTCCTCCATCATGGACAGGCCACCCGCCGCTATCGGCGAACCGGTGACGGCGGCCTCGAAGGCGCCACCGCCGCGCCGGGCCGACCAGATCCTGCCCTGGGCGGGGACCGCGGCCACCCCGACCACGATCTCGTCGTCCTCCTCCAGGGCGACGAGCACCAGCCACCGGTCGTCGCCGGCGACGAAGAGCGCGGTGCCGTCGATCGGGTCGACGATCCACCGGCGGCGGCTCCGGCCGACCTGGCCGGCCTCCTCACCGAGGACGGCGTCGTCGGGCCGCGCCTCGGCCAGCACGCCCCGGATGGCGGCCTCGACGGCCCGGTCGGCCTCGGTCACCACGCTGCCGTCCGCCTTGGACTCCCGGGGCAGCCCGGCGAGGGCCGCGAAGTACCGCAGTCCGACGGCCGCGCCGGTGAGCGCGGCCCGGCGGGCGAGTTCGAGATCGTTCTCCACGGACCCCATCCTGTCCTATCCGGCCGAGCCCGTAACGTCCAACCGGCCGAGCCCGTAACGGCCGTCCAACCGGCCCCGCCCACGCCACCGGCCCCGGTGCGCCGTCCAGCGCCGCCGGTCGGCGGAAGTGTCCATGATCAGGTGTACGTCAGCGACGTTCTCCGGGCCGGGCAACGTCGCTGACGTACACCTGATCATGAGGTGGGTGTGGCGGCGCGGGCGCAGCACGGCTCGTCCGTGGCACTCTCCACCCGGATGCCCTGCAACCGCACCCCGGCCGCCTGTTCCAGCAGCAGCGGGGCCAGCGAGCGGGCGGCGTCGCCGTCCACCCGGCGCAGCACACAGTCCCGGACCACGGTGTCGGCGTAGCGCAGCGTGGAGACCTGGCCGTCCACCTCGCTGCGGCCCCAGCCGGCGATCCGCACCGCGTAGTTGTCGCCGCGCCACCGCACGCAGACGTCGCGGACGTCGATCCGGCGGCCGATCGAGTCCGGGTCGCCGGCGAAGCGGCCGGTGTTGTCCCCCGGCAGCAGCCGGAAGCCCATGTCCACGTTGCCCAGGCAGGCGCCGGTGACCGTCACGTCGTGTACCGAGCTGAGGTAGAAGCCCTCGATGGCGTCGCTGACCCGCAGCTCGTCCAGGCGCAGCAGGTGCGGGTGGTAGGACGGGCCGGTGATCGACTCCACGCTGTCGGCGACGGCGCCCCAGTGGACCGCCACCCCGGTGTACCCGCCGAACACGCTGACGTCGGACACGGTCACCTCGGCGACCGCGCCCATCAGGGCGATGCTGTTCGCGGTGCGGTCACCCGGACGGCGCCGCACGTGTACGCCACGGATCTCGACGTCGCGGATCCAGTCGGCCGGACCGGCGTAGAGATAACGGCCGACGGTCACGCCGGTGCCCCGGTCGCCACCGTGCTCCCCCGGGTGCGCGGGCGCCGGCGCCAGGCCCAGGTCGTGGACCCGGACACCGGAGCCGAGCACGTGCACGACGGGCCGCTCGTCCGGCCAGGCCTGGACCAGCCAGGCCGCCGGCTCGGTGGCGGGCGGCCCCGACGCCGGCTCGGTGGCGGGCGGCCCCGACGCCGGCCGCCCGCCGCTCACCCCGGCGGACGTCCCCGCGTCGCCGGCCTTTCCGCCCGGTCCACCGGCCGGTGCCGGGCCGCGCACGGTCCATCCCCCGGGCACCACCAGGCCGTACGACAGCTCGTGCCGGCCGGCGGGCAGCAGCAGCGTCCCACCCGGGGCGGCGTCCAGCGCCTCCTGCAGGACGCGCCGGTTACGCTCGGGATCCCTGCCGAGCCGGGGCCGGACCAGCGTCGGATCGCGATCGCGCCCGGCCAGGAACCGCAGGTTCATTCCCACTCCCCCACCGGGCGCCAGGCCGGCTGGCGGCCGGTGCGTTCCCGGCGTACCCCGGCGGGGTCGATCAGGCCGACCAGGACCGGGCCGGCCGGGCCGGTGGGGAACCGGAGGGTGAACCGGTCCCGGTCGCGCCGCACGGTGACCGGCACGGCGTCCCCGCTGACCAGGTCGACGGCCTGGCAGCGCAGCCGACCGGCGCGCCCGGGCGGCGGGGTGACGGTGGCGGTGGTCCGGCCGGCCACCCGGCGGGCCAGCCGGGACACCTTGAACACGGCCCGGGCCGGTTTCTGCCGGGTCCACCGGTTGGTCGGCGGGAAGGGCGGCGGCGGCGCGGGTGGCACCCGCTGCCAGGTCAGGTCGACCTCGCCGGCGCACCGTTCGGCGGGTACCACCAGCAGCGCGCTGTGCGCCTCGATGGCCGGCGCCGGCGGCGGGCCGCCGGGCGCGGCGGTCACGCTCACCCGGTCGACGCGCAGCCCGAGGATCCCGTTCGTCGACAGCCGCGTGGTGGCCCAACCGGGCAGGGTGCCGGCGGGACCGGCCAGTTCCACCGCGAGCAACCCGTCGGCCAGTTCCTCGGGGGCCAGGTCGAAGGTCACCGTCGCGTACGATCCGGCGCCGTTGCGCCAACCCTGCCGGCGAGCCAGCACGACGGCACCGCGCAGCCGGCCCTGGGACCGGACCAGGACCAGCCGGGGCCGCTCGGCCTGCCCCCGGTCCGGGCGTACCCGGTCGGTCCACCAGCGGGTGGCGGTGTCGTCGAGGGACACCCGCACGGCCACCCGGACGGTGCCGCCGACCGACGGCAGCCGCAGCATCGCCACCCCGGCGTCGCCGGTGATCCGGCCGACGATGCCGGTGCCCCGGGCGAGCTGGTCGACCACCGCGAGCGCCGGTTCCTGCCCCCCGGACAGCTCCAGCGGCATGGTGGCCGTGGCCGGCGGCTCGTCCAGTTCGGTGCCGAACCAGGCCCCGACGCCCATCACCGGCCTCCGACCGGACCGACCGGGTCCCCGGCGGACGCGCCAGCCGGAGCGGACAGGCTGGCCGGGGCGGGCGCGGCGGCCGGCAGGCCGGCGGCCAGGTCGACCCGGGTGAGCATCGGTTCCCGCCGGGTCCACATCCGCTCCACCGCCGTGAACAGCGGGTCCGCGTCGCTCTCGATGTGCCGGAAGGCGGTCCGCACCGACCGCAGCAGGTCGTTCGCCGGCCACACCTCCCACTGCGGCACCAGCGGGGTCACCACGTCGGTACCGCTGCGATACAGCCAGAGCCACAACCGGGCCCGCCGGACCTGCTCGGCGGTCACCAGGTCGGCGCCCTCGGCGACGGCGGCCACGGCCTGCTTCAACACCCGCCAGTACGCCTCGGCGTCATCGGCCACGATGGACAGCCCGCACGCGCTCCACTCCGACCAGCCGGCCTGGACCACCGGGATGCCGTACGCCGGCAGTTCGTTGCTGACGCTGCCGCGCACCGTGACGCCGAGATCGGCGACGCTCCACAGCGCGTTCTTGCTCAGCGACGCGCTGCGCCGGAACCGCAGGTGCCGGGCGCCCCGGTGGTCCCGGGCCACCGAGTCGAAGAAGCCGGTCGAGTCGTACAGGCCCTGGCTGGGATGGTCCAGGAACAGCCACTGGGCCTCGCCGTCGGTAGCCGCGTACCGGGCGGTCTCGGTGAACCAGTCGGCGAGGCTGGCGAACGCCTCCCGGTTGGTGCCGAGCGCGTCGGAGACGGCGTGGTTGAACACGGCGACGACCGGCCGGTCCGGCTCGAAGCCCAGCCGGGTCGCGACGTGCTGCCGCAGCCGGGCCCGCTGCGCCGGATCGGCCAGGTCGACGGTGGCCGAGCCACCGCCGCGCCACCAGCTCGGCCGGCCCAGGTTCACCTTGGCCCGCCAGGCGACGAGTTCGGCCGCCGGCCGCAACGCGTCCCGGCTCGGCCAGACGTACCGGTCGAAGGCGTCGCCGATCTGCCGGGTCAGCTCGGCCCGGAAGGTGTCGGTACGGGTGTCCCGCTCCGGGAACAGCCCGTACGCCTTGAGGCAGCCGGTCTGCTGGGTGTGGATGACCGGTACGCCGGCCCGGCGGGCGGACTCGACGGCCAGCCCCCACTGGTCGTAGTCGACGTGGCTGGTGACCAGCGCTGCCACGTCACCGGTGCCGAACAGCCGCTCGTACCAGGTGGACAGGGCGGTGGCGTAGGCGTGCCGCCGCCGGTAGTCGGCCCGCTCGGCGTACCCGGCCGGCAGCCGGGGCACCTTGAACAGCCGGCAGTACGTCGCGTCGACGTACCAGTCGAGGGTGGCCGGGTCGATCGGACCGCCAGCCGGCAGCGGGCGGCCGGCCACGGTCGCCGGCTCCCCGACCCGGTCGGCGGTGACCAGCCGCCACACGTCCACCACGTCCACCGCGCCGAAGCCCCGGGCGATCCGCTCGACGAGCCCGGTGTCGAACCCCTTCCACAGGGTGCGCCGCCACTGGTCCTCGACGCCGGTCAGCACGACCAACCGGGCCGGCCGGACCCGCCGGATCGCGTTGGCCATCGCCAGGTTGCGCAGGTTGACCCGGATGTCCTGGTGGAACGCCTCGACCACCACCACCGCGCCGTCGTCCGGCCGGGGCAGGTTCTTCGCCCAGTAGACCTCCGCCGCCTCCAGGAACCAACGCAGTTCAGCGGGATCCGCCTCAAGCCACACCTGTCGACTCCTACACCAGATCCCAGGAGAACGGCGTACCCGTCGCCGCATCCGTCCGGAAGGTCCGCCCGAGCACGCTGGCCAGCGCGTCCGGCGGCAGACCGCCGGCCGGCCGGATGGACCGCACGTTCTCGGCGGTGACCGGGTCGCCGGCCCGTACGTCGGCCACCACGTGCAACGAGCGACGGAACCGCAGCCCCTCCCGCTCGGCCTCGGTGGGGCCGATCGCGGTCCCACCCAGCGCCTGCCAGGCCCGCTCGCTCTCCACCACCAGGGCGGCGAGTTCGGCCGGTTCCAGCGAGAAGGCCGAGTCCACCCCGCCGTCGGCGCGGGCCAGCGTGACGTGCTTCTCGATCAGGCAGGCGCCGAGCGCGACGGCGGCGAGCGGGGCACCGATCCCCATGGTGTGGTCGGAGAGTCCGACGGGCGTGCCGAAGATGTCGGCGAGGACCGGCAGCCGGCGCAGGTTGCTCTCCTCGGGCGGCGCCGGGTACGAGGCGGTGCAGGCCAGCAGCACCAGTTCGGTGCAGCCGCCCTCCCGGGCCGCCCGCACCGCCGCGTCGATCTCGCCGACCGTGGCCATGCCGGTGGACAGGATCACGGGCTTGCCGGTGGCCGCCACCAGCCGGATGAGCGGCAGGTCCACCAGCTCGGAGGAGGCGATCTTGTAGAGCGGCGCGTCGAGCTTCTCCAGCAGGTCCACGGCGGTGGGGTCGAACGGGCTGGAGAAGGGGGTGAGGCCGCGCTCCCGGGCCCGGTCGAAGATCGTCTCGTGCCACTCCCACGGTGTGTGCGCGCGCTGGTAGAGCTGGTAGAGGTGCTCACCGCCCCACAGGTCGTGTCCCGCGCCGATCCGGAACCTCGGGTGGTCGACGTTCACGGTCAACGTGTCGGCCGTGTACGTCTGGAGCTTCACCGCGTGCGCGCCGGCGTCGGCGACCGCGTCCACCAGGGCCAGTGCCCGGCCCAGGTCGCCGTTGTGGTTGCCGGACAGCTCCGCCACGACGTACGGCCGCTGTCCCGCGCCCACGAGGTGGTCGCCGACGAGGAACGGCTCAGACACGTACACGGGGGCCTCCGGTTTCGGTGGGAACGGTTTCGGTGCGTACCGGCGCTGTCGGTGCCGGTGTTGTCGGTGTTGTGGGACCGCAGTCGCGACGGTCGGCGGCACGTAGCTCGGTCCAGACGACCTCCCGGTCGACGCCGTCGACCGGCCGGTGGTAGCGGCGGGTCTCGCGGAACCCGAACCGCCGGTGCAGGGCCAGGACCTGGGTGTTGTCCGCCAGCGTCTCGCCGCCGAGCCGGTCCAGCCCCAGCTCGTCGAAGGCGTACGCCACGACGGCGCCCTCCAGGCCCAGCCAGGCCGGCAGCAGTTCGCCCCGCTCCCGCAACCCGGCCAGGTCGAGGTAGTAGCCCCAGGTGGCGCTCCGCCCGGTCACCCCGCCGGCCACTCCGGCGCCACCGGCTGGACCGGTCCGGACAGCCGGGTGAGGCTCGCCGGTCGGGTCGACGCCCGGCAGGCCGGTGAACATGACCGCGCCCGCCGGCAGACCGCGGTGCTCGTACACCAGCACCTGTCGGGACGGGTCGCGGTGGACCGCCGCCCACCACGCCCGGTGCTCGGCGGCACCGATCTCGTGGGTGGTCAGGCTGACCCGCCGGACCTCCGGATGGTTGCGCCAGGTGAGCAGGACGTCGCGGTCGTCCGCACCGGCCGCGCGCAGCATGTTCCGCACCCACACCCCTGGTCGTCGATTGGCTGACAGCGGCCCACCGTAGCGGCCCGGAACCCAGGATCTGGTTACCGCCGAAGGGTCATCAGATGAACCGCTGGTGACCAGTACGGGGTCGGGGGTGCGGGCCCCGCCGGTCACCGGTCAGACGACCTCCAGGTGGTCCGGGTCGAAGTCGGGTACCGGGCCGTGGTCCGGGTGGGTCGCGTACCACCAGGCGGTCGAGGCGATGTCGTCGCGCAGCGGCAGGTAGCGGCCGCCCGACCGCCAACCGAGTGCCTGCACCGTGACCCGGAGATCCTCGGCGAACCGGATCGGGTCCGGAAGGTGCCACCGGTACATCCCGAACCGCTGTTGGCTGCGGTAGCGCCCGTCCGGTCGGATGATCTGCGGTAACCCCAGGTACGGGGTGCTGTAGGCGGTGTACCCCTGTCCGGGCACGTCGAAGTTCCAGGCCCCGCCGAAGTAGTCCTCGGTGCCGGTGCCACAGATCGTCGGCAGCTCGCCGTCGCCGTCGAGGTGGAACTTCAGCTCGCCCTCGCCCCACCAGCCGGAGTTGTTGACCCCCCAGGCCAGGTACGTCCCGACGTAGTGCCCCGGGCCCGGCACGCCGGCCAGAATGGTGTGCGGCTGCCGGTCCGGGACCGGGTTGCTGCGTCGCCAGGTGGCGTGCAGGTATCCCGCACCGTCCGGTATGTCGGTGACCTCGTAGTCGAGCTGGTAGAACAGCACGGCCGGGTCGGGTCCGAGGTTCCGCACGGTCAGCCGGGCCCCCGCCCGGTACGGCATCTCCCAGTACGAGTTGAACCCGCCGTGCGGGTTGACGGCCACCGGGATCGAGCTGACCTGTGCGAACTCTCCCCATCCGGAGCAGAAGAAGTCGCCCAGCGGCACCGCGACCGCCGGGTCGGTGGCACCGTCCCAGTGGATCCGCAGGTCCAGCGAGCGCCAGTGCCGGGGGTGGGTGGTGCACCACAGGTGCCGGATCACCCCCGGACCGGTCAGCTCGGCGAGCACGTGCGTGCTCCCGGCGGGGATCTCGACGCTCGGGGAGATCTTCCAGCCGACGCCGAGGTCGCGGGCGGCGGTGGCGCCGGTGCCGGTGGTCGCCGCGCCGCCCGCGCCCTTGGCGCCGGTCGGGTTCTCCGGGCTGATCGACCGGGTCCGCCCGGACGTCAGCAACGACGGCCCGAGAGTCAGTGCCCCCACCCGCCCTCCGGAACGGCGGGCCGACCGGCTACCGGGTCCAGCCCACCGACCACCGGGTCCAGCCCACCGACCACCGGGTCCAGCCCACCGACCACCGGGTCCAGCCCACCGACCACCGGGTCCGGCCCACCGGCCACCGGGTCCAGCCCGCCGGTTGCCCGGTCCGTGCCGCCGGTGGCCGCGCCGGCCGGCGGTACGTCGGCGGCCAGCGCCCGGACCCACTGGCCGAGCAGGTAGGCGGCCCCGGTGTTGCGGCGCAACCCCAGCGGCTGGTCGCCGTGCGAGCCGGCGAACCGCAGGGTGGTGACGATCAGCCGCCCGGCTGCGTACGGCACCTCCACCGCGTAGTCGTGTACCGCGCAGGTCCGGGTGTCCACCCGGCGCAGCAGCGGCCGGGCCCCGACGGGCAGGTCCGTGATCTCCAGGGCCAGGTCCGGGGCCATGCCGGCGAACTGGAGATCGGTCCAGCCGTCGTGCGGGAAGTCGCCCCACGCCTCGTGCGACTCGATCGTCTTGACCGCCTCCCGCCAGAACGGCATGGCGGTGACCGGCAGCGGCGGATCCACGCAGGCCGCGTCGACCAGCAACACCGCGTTGCCCCCGGCGCGCAGTTGCCGGCGGACCGACCCGGTCCAGGCGGTGGCCACCAGCACCGCGCCGGGGGTGCCCGGCGGGACCGTCCGGGGCGCCAGCACGGCCAGCTCACCGAGCCGGCCGGCCGGGTCGACGAGCGCCACCGGACCGGTGTCCGCCCAGCCGTTCCCGGGCAGGAACCAGCACGGCCAACTGTTCGCGGTGACCTGTCCGGCGCACTCGACCTCGACCCGGATCACCGCCCGGCGGGGCCGGTCGACCGGGGGCGCGACGAACTCGGCCACCCCCAGCCCGGTCACGGCCCCGGACGCCACCTCGGCGTCCAGCCGCCCGGCCGCTACCGGCCCACCCGAGCCGGCACCGCCAGGGGCGACACCGTCTCCCCCGCCGGGGCCGACACCACCCACGGCAGCGGGCCCGACGTCGCCGGACCCGGCACCACCGGGTTCGTCGGCGAAGTCGACCCGCCAGCGGGCCTGGGCCCGGCCACCGACCGGACCGTGGTGGGCCAGCACCAGATGGGCCCGGATCCGGGCGCCGGGCAGGTGGCACCAGGTGTCCCAGGGCGCCGGACGGTCACCGCCGGCGGTCCAGGCCCGTCGCCGGTCCCAGTCCAGGGTGACCACGAGATCGGAGTTGAACGCGGCGAACTCGGCCGGGTCGACCTTCAGCCGACCCAGATCGTCCCAGAGACCGGCCGTGCTGATCGGGGTGTCCCGCTCGCCGGTGACGACGTACCCGCTGGTGTCGGCGCGGGCCCGGACGGCTTCCAGGGTGACCTTGCGGTGCAGCACCGCCTGCCGGGCGGAGATCCGCTCCAGCTCGGTGCCCCGGTCCCAGAAGCCGTTGCCGCGCAACGTCTCCGGCTGGGCGGGAACGTCGTACTGCCAGCGGGCGCCCTGCGGATTGACCGCCGGGTCGGCGCTGGTCCACCACGGCGGGTCGGCGCTGCCGGCGACCGACCCCCGGCCCTCGGCACCGGCACCAAGACCGGCGTCGGCGCCGACGCCGGCACCAGCGCCAAGACCCGCGTCGGCACCAGCACCAGCGCCAGCACCGGCACCGTCGAGCCGGCGCAGGTCCCGGAAGGTGTCCAGGTCGCAGAACTCGCCGAACAGCCACGGTCGGGGCGTCCGCCACCGGGGCGCGAAATGGTCCAGGGTGGCCCGGAAGTACGCCGGTTCGCAGTAGAAGTGGTGGTCGTCGAAATCGGCGAACTCGTCCAGCAGGCCGCCGTACGCCTCCCCCGAGCCGCTGTTGTCCCGCACCAGCGTGCCGGGCGCCAGCCCCTTGACCCGGTCGTAGAGCGGGCCCAGCAGGTCGGCGCCGATCGCGGCGGACAGCTCGCAGCCGAGGGTGATCAGGATGACCGAGGGGTGGTTGGCGGCGGTCCGGACCAGCCGCTCCGCCTCGGTGAAAAGCTGCGCCCGGAAGTGGGCGGTGGGGTGGGGCAGCCACATCGGCAGTTCGACCCAGAGCAGCATGCCCAGCTCGTCGGCCAGCTCGAAGTAGTACTCGGGCGGGAACCACAGGCACAGCTTGACGCCGTTGAAGCCGAGCCGGCGCAGCTCGGTCAGGTCCGCGCGGACCCGCTCCGGACCGGGATCGGGGTGCAGCCGGTCCGGATACCAGCCCCAGGAGAGCACCATCCGGGCAAAGGTCGGCTCGCCGTTGAGCCGCAGCAGCGCGCCGTCGGCGGTGAGCGTGCGCAGTCCGGTGTGCCGGGTCCGTTCGTCCCCGTCGCTGGTGCGCAGGGTGACCGCGTACCGCGCGGGGTCGCGCGGCGACCAGGGCCGGGGGTCCGGGACGGTCAGTTCGAAGGCCACCGCCGCGTCGCCGGACCGGCGGTCCCGGGCGACGACCCGGCCAGCCGGGTCGCGGACCTCGACGGTCACCTCACCGGGCCCGAGCAGCGTGGCCGCCACCGAGAGCCGGCCGTCGGCCGTCCCGGCCAGGTCCACGTCACGCACCGCGCAGTCGCCGCTGACCAGCAGTTCCACCGGCTGCCAGACCCCGCCGTGGGAGTGCCCCCAGACGTACGGCAGGAAGCCGGCCAGGGTCTCCCGGGCGGGATACCGGCCGGGGACCGGCGGGGAGTCGGGTCCGGCGGTGAGGCTCGCCGGCTTCTCGACCAGGACCAGCAGTTCGGCCGGCCGGCCCGGCTCGACCAGGCCGGTGATCTCCAGCTCGAAGGCGTCCCACATCCCGGTGTGCCGGCCGGCCCGCCGGCCGTCGACCAGCACCTCACAGGCGTAGCTGACCGCGCCGAACCGCAGCCGTAGCCGCCGGCCGCGCGCCTCGGCCGGCACCTGGACGGTGGCCCGGTACTCCACCGGACCGGGATGGTCCTTCGGGATCCCGGCCTGCTCCCAGGACCCGGGCACCGGCACCGGACACCAGTCCTCGGTGCCGACCAGCCGGCACTCCCACGGCCCGACCGCGCTCATCGGTTCAACTCCCAACCGTGTTCCTGCGCCCAGGCCAGCGCCACGGTCCGGCCGGCCACCTCCACGTCCACCCCGTCGGCGCGGGGGCGCAGGGTCACCGGCACCGGCCGGCCACGGTGGGTCAGCCGGACCCGGTACGAGCGGCCGGGCACCCGCAGCTCGGCGGGCAGGTTCGGCCGCACCAGCAGCCGACCGTCGACGATCCGGGCACCCACGAGGACACCCAGCAGCAGGTGTACGCCGAACGCGCCCCAGCCGTACCCCTCGCCGCCGCAGCGGCCCGACGGCGGCCAGTACTCGCAGGCGATCCCCGGCAGGGTCCGCTCGTCGTCGGTCTCCCGGGCGTCCCAGAACCGGTACGCGCGGTCCACCACCGCGGCGGCGACGGTGGCCGCGGTGTCGTGCTCCCCGGCGGCGCGGGCGGCGTCGACCACGGTCCAGACGAACATCGGCCAGACCAGTTCGGTCGGATCGACGGCCCGGATCGCGTCGCGCAGGGCGTCGGCCTGCTCCGGACCGGCCAACCCCAGGGCCAGCGGCGCCCAGAGCATCACGTCGTCGACGTCGGTCGGCCCGCCGGTGTGGCCGTCGTGGTCGGCGTACCGGTCGCCGGTGAACAGTGCCTCCGTGGCGGCGGCGTACCGCTGCGCCAGCGCCGCCCAGCCGGCCACGTCGCGGTCCCGGCCGAGGATCCGGGCGAAGCCGGCCATGGTGTCCGCCGCGTGCGCGACGGCGGCGTGCAGGTCGACCGGCCGCAGGTGGTACGTGGGATGCCCGCCGCCCAGCGGCTGGTCGCCGAAGCGCGGCGACAGGTCCTGGCCGGACTCCCAGCTACAGGCGTGGCCGAGCCAGCCCTCGGCGTCCCGCCGGTGCGCCAGCCACCAGTCGAGGTACGCGCCCAGGTGCGGGTAGATCCGCGCCAGCCAGTCCACGTCGGGGTTGGCGTCCCACAGGTGGCGCAGCACCAGCCACGGGTAGCCCCACTGCGGCCCGGTGCCGCAGTCGCTGCCGTCGGCGGAGACCATGTTGTAACTGCCGTCCTCGCGGGAGCACGGCACGTTGGGTGCGGGCGCGTCGGCGAAGGTGCCCAGCAGCAGCCGCTGGGCCAGGGCCGGGTCCGCGTAGCCGAGCAGCAACGCGTCGATCGCGGCCTCGCCGAGCACCACCCGGGGGGCCTGCACCTGCATGGCGTCCCACGGGTGGGTGTAGATCCCCACCGGCGGTTTCACCATCATCCGCAGCGTCTCCAGGTCGTACACCAGGCCCCGGCGCCAGTGTGCCGGCCAGTCGCCGGACAGCACCGGCGCGGTCGCCCAGAACCGCTCGTCGCCGACGCGCAGCGCGGCGCGGACGGCGGTGTGCCGGTCCCGGGCCTCGGCCAGCCGGTCCCGGGCCTGCGTCGCGGTGCGGCCCCGGGCCAGCAGCACGGTGAGGTCGTGCTCCCGCCCGCCCGCCAGGTCCAGCACGGCGGCCAGGTCCACCCGCTCGCCCCGGTCGCCGAGCACGGTGACCGGGCCGGGTTCCGGGCCCGGCGGCCCGGTCCGGGTCCAGCCGTCGGCCACCCCGGGGTCGGTGGTGACCGCCGGCACGGCGTCCGGGTCGGAGACCCACAGCGCGAACGCCTCGCCGTCCTCGAAGCCCTGGAGCAGGACCGTGTCACCGTCGCACCGGCCGACCAGCCCGGATTCGCCCCATCCGCCGTCGGCGCCGATCTGCCGGGTGTGGTCGACCCGTACGGTCAGCCGGGTCGCCACCCGGCCACGTACCCGGGCCACCAGCACGTCCGGGCCGACCAGGTGGAACTCGGCGCGCAGCGCCCCGCCCGGCCACTGGGCGTCGAACTCCACCAGATCCTTCGAGTGGTACGGCGCGACCACCCGGTCGAAGTCGCCCTCGTGCAGCACCCCGTCGGCGGCGATCCGCAGGCCGGCCCGGTACACCTCGCGCCGCCCGCCGTAGTTGCGGGCGTACGCCGGGAAGTGCCAGCGGAAACCGAGGTCGTGCGAGCGGACCACCCCGGCCGGGGTCAGTTCCCGGGTGTGGGTGGGGATGTCGAGGTAGCCGTGCGGGGTGTAGTCGTCGACCGGGAATCCGGTGCCGGAGGCCATCGTCAACCCTTCACGCCGGTGAGCGAGATGCCGGCCACGAAGTAGCGCTGCGCGCAGATGTAGACCAGCACCACCGGCAGCAGCGAGACCACCGAGGCGGCCATCATGAGCGGCCAGTTGGGCTGCTGGTACGCGGAGGAGGTGACGTTGAAGTAGGCCAGCCCCAGTTCCACGGTGCGCATGTCCTCGTCCCGAGCGATGAGCAGCGGCCACAGCAGGTCGTTCCAGGTGCCCATGAAGGCGAACACCGCCACCGTGGCCAGGGCCGGTTTCACCAGCGGCAGGAAGATCCGGAAGAACACCGTGAACTCGCCGGCGCCGTCGATCCGGGCGGCGTCCTGGTAGTCGCGCGGGATGGTCAGGAACGCCTGCCGGAGCAGGAAGATGGCGAACGCGCTGGACATGCCCGGCACGATGAGCCCCTGGTACGTGTTGACCCAGTTCAGTTTGAACACGATGAGGAACAGCGGGATCATCGTGACCTGGAACGGGATCATCATGGTGGCCAGGAACAGCACGAAGATCGACTTCGAGCCGGCGAAGCTGAGCCGGGCGAACCCGTAGGCCGCGCTGGCGCAGAAGGCCACCTGCCCGACCACCGTGACCACGGTGACCACGGCGCTGTTCAGCACGTACTTGCCGAACGGCGCGAGGGTGAACAGGTTCACGTAGTTGCCGAAGTCCACCGAGTCCGGGATCAGGTCCGGCGGATACGAGAACGTGGTGCCCGAGGGCTTGAGCGAGGTGGTGACCATCCACAGGAACGGCACCAGCATGAAGGCGCCGATGAGCGCCAGGATCGCGTACGTCGGCACCGTGCGCAGCGCGCCGACCAGGGCCTTGCGTCGGGACATCGGGACTCTCCGTCGCCTCTTCGTCTTCTCCGCCGGGTAGGGCGGCTTCTTCCGCCGGATGGGCGGCGGCTTCTCCATCGGGTGGGGCGGCTCAGGTCAGGTTCGACTCGCCACGACGGCGGATGAACCACAGTTGCAGCAGGGTCACCAGGAAGATCACCGCGAACAGCACCCAGGCCTGCGCGGAGGCGTAGCCCATCGAGAACTCCTCGAAGGCCCGCTGGTAGATGTGGTAGACCGCCACGTCGGTGGCGCCCAGCGGGCCGCCTTCGGTGATCACGTACATCGGGGTGAAGACCTGGAAGCCGCCGATCACGCCGGTGATGACCAGGAAGATGGTGGTGGGCGCCAGCAGCGGCAGGGTGATGTGCCAGAACTGCCGCCACCTGCCGGCGCCGTCGATCGAGGCGGCCTCCAGCAGTTCCCGGGGTACGGCCTGCAGGCCGGCCAGCCAGATCACCATGCTGAACCCGGCGCTCTTCCAGGTGTTGATCAGCACGATGGCGAACATCGCGGCGTGCGGGTCGTCCAGCCAGTTCTGCTGGGGCAGGTGCAGCACCTTGAACAGGTAGTTCACCAGGCCGGCGTCCGGGGACAGCAGGGTGATCCAGATGACCGACACGGCGACCCAGGAGGTGATCACCGGCATGAAGAAGATCGCCCGGAACACGTTCATCCCGCGCAGCTTCTGGTTGACCACGACGGCCAGCGCCAGGCTCACCGCCATGCCGATCGGCACCGACAGGATCGTGTAGTAGGCGGTGTTCCACATGGCGTGCCAGAACGGGTCGTCGCCGAACAGCGCCAGGTAGTTGTCCAGGCCCACGAACGGCGCGCCGAGGAAGCTCGGCGAGGTCCACTCGTGGAACGACAGGTAGAGGCTGAACAGGATCGGTACCAGCGCGAACAGCACCAGGTGGGCGGTGGCGGGCAGGATGAACAGGTAACCCACCCGTTCGGAGCGCCGGCCGCGCCGGCGGCGCCGCGCCGGACGGTTCCCGCTCGTGGCGGGTACGTCCAGCGCGACGCCGGGGGCACCGGCCTGGAGGGTGCCGCTCATGCCGGCCCCCCGCCGCGCGCGATGTCGGGTCCGCTCATCGCTTCGACAGTTCGCGGTTGATCGCGGTGACCGTCCTGGCCACCTGTTCCTGGACCGGGGCGCCACGGAGGATCTGCTCCATCATCCCGTCCAGAGCCTTCTCGATCGTCGGGTACGCGCCGATCTTCGAGCCGTACGGCGGTCGGCCGTTGGCGGTCGCGTCGACGAACACCTTGTCGAGCTTGGCGAACTTGGCCTGCGCGTTGCCGAGCCCCGCGTTGGCCGCCTCGGAGTTCGCCGAGATGGCGATGCCGGTGATGGCCTTGGTGTCCTGGTAGCCCCGGCTGGTGGCCGCCTCGATGAACTGCGCGGCGGCCTTGTACTTCGCCTTCGGCAGGTCGTGCCGCAGCACGAAGCTCGACTCGTACAGCGCGGTGGCCTCGGCCGTGTGCTTGGGCTGCGGCGCCACGGCCACCTTGTCCGGCGCGTAGCCCTTGGCGCCGGTGAGCCCGACCAGCGCCCAGTGGCCGCTGTCGAACATCGCGAACTTGCCCTGCACGAACAGGGCGTTGGCGTCCGAGGCGTTGGTCAGCTTCTCCAGGGTCGACGGCGACGGGGCGACCTTGTGCTTGAGTACGAGGTCGGCGTACCACTGGATGGCCTCGACGGCGGCCGGCGCGTCCAGGAAGCCGGTGGCGGTCTTCTTGTCCGGCGAGATGACGTCGCCGCCGTTCTGCCAGATCCGGTAGACCCACTGGTACGCGTACTGGCTGAGCCGGTAGCCCCACTGCGCCACGTTGCCCTCGTCGAAGGCGGGGTCGAGCCGGTTGCGGCCCTTGTTGTCGAGGGTGAGCTTCTGCGCGGCGGCGAGCTGGTCGTCCCAGCTCCAGCCGGCCTGCGGTGCCGGCACACCGGCCTTGGTGAACAGCGTGGGGTTGTAGTAGACGACCATCGGGGTGAAGTCGTTGGGCAGGCCGTAGATCCCGCCGTCCTCGCCCTTGTGGATCTCCAGCACCTGCGGGAAGAACCGGTCGGTGTTCAGCGCGGGAAGCTGTTCGGTGACCTTGCGCATGTCCAGCAGCAGCTTGCGCTGGATCAGCGGGGCCAGGCTGGAGGCGTCCTGCGACCACAGGTCCGGGGCACTGCCCGAGGCCAGGTCCACGATGATCTGGGTGTCGAAGTTCGGCGGCGCCTGGATCGACTCGATCTTGATCTTGGGGTTCTGGGTCTGGAAGTCGGCGAGGAACTTCTGGTACGCCTTGTCCAGCTCGGAACCCTTCTCCTCGGGCGGGACCTGGAAGCCCACCACCTTGAGGGTGACCTCGCCGTCGGCCGCGGCCTCGCCGTCGGAGCCGCAGGCGGCCAGCAGCGGGGCGGCGGTCACCGCGGCGGCGGCACCGAACCCCCACCGCAACAGCGTCCGGCGGTTCACCAGGGCGCCGCCGGGGTGGGCGGGCGGCGTGTGGTTGTCGTTCATCTCGCTCCTGCCGTGGGGGATGGGGGGTGGGGTCCGGCCCGAAACTTGGCAGGGACCGTAACCAGGCCCGAGAAACGCCGTCAACGGTTGAGCTGTGAGAAACCAGTTTCCCAACGTGAACCAACGTGTTTCTCACCGAGGGCTACGGCCGGTTGACCGCTCGTTGGCCGGCCGGCCAAGGGCGCAGAAATTTTTGGGCTCCGGCCCTAGCTTTCCCAGCAGGGCGCGTTTACCTTCGATAGCCATCCGACGCCGATCCGGCCCCCGCCGATCTTCAGAACGGCGCGGGAAGTTTCCCAAATGACTGCGCAAGCGGTTTCTCAACATGGCCCGAAGGGATGGTTGTGGCGCCCACGATCCGCGACATCGCCCGCGCCGCCGGCGTCTCCGTGGCCACCGCGTCCAAGGGCCTCAACGGCAAGGGACGAATGCGTCCGGAGACCCGCCAGCGCATCCTGGACACCGCCCGGCAGCTCGACTTCCGACCCAACCGCAACGCCAGCTCGCTGACCACCGGCCGGACGTACACGGTCGGGCTGCTGACCCGGGACGGGTACGGCCGGTTCACCCCGCCGTTGCTGGGTGGGGTGGAGGACGCGCTGTCGGTGGACACCGCGAGCCTGCTGCTCTGCGACGCGCGCCGCGACGCGGTCCGCGAGCGGCACTACCTGGACGTGCTGGCGGCCCGCCGGGTGGACGGGCTCATCATCACCGGCCGGGCCACCGACCCGGCGCCGCCACTGCCGCGCAGCCTGCCCTTCCCGGTGCTCTACGCCTACACCACCTCCAGCGACGACGAGGACAGCAGCATCACCGTCGACGACGAGCACGGCGGCTGGTTGGCGGCCCGGCAACTGCTGCGCCAGGGTTGCCGGCGGATCGCCCACATCACCGGACCGGGGTCCGTGCTGGCGGTGCGGGAACGGATCGCCGGCGCCCGCCGGGCGCTCGCCGAGGACGACCTCGAACTGCCCGACGACCTGATCACGTACGGATCGTTCACCGAGCGGGCCGGCTTCCTGGCCGCCCAGCGACTGCTGGCCGACCGGCAGGTGGACGGCATCTTCTGCGGCAGCGACCAGATCGCCCGGGGCGTCGCCGACGCGCTCGGCGGGCTGGGCGTGCGGATCCCCGACGACGTGGCCCTGGTCGGCTTCGACAACTGGACGCTGCTGGCCGCGGCGACCCGACCACCGCTGTGTTCGGTGGACATGAACCTCTACCGCCTGGGCCGGCTCGCCGCCGAGAGCCTGCTGCGCGCCATCGACGGCAAACCCGAGCCGGGTGTCCGGCGGCTGCCCTGCTCACTGGCGGTCCGCGCGTCCTGCCCGGCGCCGGTCACCGACAGCACGGAGTGGCTGGACGACAGCCCGCTGGTGCCCGACGCCTGATCCCGTCCAGCGACCCACCCCGATCCCCGACCGGACCCGATCCCGATCCCGATCCCCGACCGGACCCGATCCATCGACCGCCACCGCGCCCGGACACCGGGCCGGCCATCCGCCGTACCCGGCCCGGACATCCGGGCTGACCACCCCGCCGCGCCCGGACACCACGGGCCGGCCCACCACCCGCCGCGCCCGGCGTCCCGGGTCCGGCGTCCGCACCGATCCGCGCTGGAGTTTCGCATGTCAGACAATCGCCCCGGACCCGTCGTCGACACCTCGGCCAGCCGGTACGCCCGGCTCCGGCCGGTCGCGCCGCGAGACGTCCGGATCACGGACGACTTCTGGGCGCCCCGGCTGCGCCGCAACCGGGAGGTGACCATCCCGGCCCAGCACGAGCAGTGCGAGACGACCGGCGCGCTCCGCAACTTCCAGCGAGCCGCCGGGAGCGTCGGTGGCGAGTTCAGCGGCCGGTACTACTCCGACTCCGACGTCTACAAGTGGATCGAGGCGGCCTCCTGGAGCCTCGCGACCGATCGGTCGGCCGAACTGACCGACCGGCTCGACTCGGTGATCAAGCTGGTAGCCGGCGCCCAGGACAGCGACGGCTACCTGAACACGTACTTCTCCGTCGACCGGGTCGGAGAGCGCTGGACGGACCTCGTGGTCCGGCACGAGATGTACTGCGTCGGGCACCTGGTCGCCGCGGCCGTGGCACACGTACGGGCCACCGGCGACACCGCCCTGCTGGAGGTGGCGCTGCGGGCCTGCACGCACATCGCCGAACGGTTCGCCCCGGGCGAGGTGCCCGGGGCCTGCGGTCACCCCGGCCTGGAGATGGCCCTGGTCGAGTTGTACCGGGTCACCGGCGACGAGCGATGGTTGACCCTGGCCACCTGGCAGCTCGACTCGCGCGGCGCCGGGGTGCTGGACGGCAGTGAGTACCTGGTCGACCACGAACCGGTCCGGCGGCAGACCCGGGTGACCGGGCACGCGGTCCGGGCCCTGTACCTGTACGCCGGCATGGCCGACGTGGTGCTGGAGACCGGCGACGCGCAGCTGCGGGAGGCCCTGACGCGGCTCTGGGCCGACCTGGCCGGCGGCAAGACCTCGGTCACCGGCGGGGTGGGCGCGCGCTGGGACGGCGAGGCGTTCGGCGACCCGTACGAGCTGCCGGACCGGTCCTACAACGAGACCTGCGCGGCGATCGCGCACATCTTCCTGGCCTGGCGGATGCTGCTGCTGACCGGTGAACCGCAGTACCGCGACGCGGTGGAGACCGCGTTGCACAACGGCGTGCTGCCCGGCCTGTCGCTGTCCGGGACGGAGTTCTTCTACCAGAACCCGCTCGCGGACGCCGGGCGGCACCGGCGGGCCGAGTGGTTCAGCTGCGCCTGCTGCCCACCCAACATCGCCCGGTTGCTGGCCTCGCTGCCCGGCTATCTCTACACCACCAGCGACGAGGGCGTGCAGGTCCAGCTCTACATCGGCAACGAGGCCGAGGTACGGCTGACCGACGGCACCGAGGTCCGCTTCGGCCTCGCCACCGGCCTGCCCTGGCGGGGCGAGGTACGGCTCGCCGTCGACCCACCGGCGCCCACCGAGTTCACGCTGGTGCTCCCGGTGCCGGGCTGGGCCGGGCCGGACGTGACGGTCCGGGTCAACGGTGAGCCGGTGACGGTCGAGGCCGGGGCCCGGCAGATCGCGCTGCGCCGTACCTGGGCGCCCGGGGACGCCGTGGAACTGGCCTTCGACGCGGAGGTCCGGGCGCTTGTCACGCACCCCCGGGTCGCCGCCACGCACCACCGGGCGGCGCTGGCCCGGGGACCGCTGGTCTACTGCCTGGAACAGGCCGACCAGACCGGCCCGGTGGCGGACATCCGGCTCAGCGGCACCGAACGGTGGACGGCCGAACACCGGCCGGACCTGCTCGGCGGGGTGACCACGCTGACCACCGACGCGGCGGCGGCGCCGGACGACGACGGTCCGCTGTACCGGCCGTACGGCGCCACCCCGGTGTCCACCACGGCGGTACGGGTGACCGCGGTCCCCTACTACGCCTGGGCCAACCGGCAGCCCGGCGAGATGCGGGTGTTCATCCCGCTCGCCTAGGAACGTCCAACTGCCACCGGTCGGATCCGGCAGGGGTCACCCGCCGGGCAACCGGTGGCTGACCGAGGAGGACCATTGATCACCAGCTTCGACCACGCGCCGCGCACGGCGCTGTCGAGGGAGGCCGCCCGTGCCTGACATCGTGGTCCTGGGCAGCCTCAACACCGATCTCGTACTGGATGTGCCGGCGCTACCCCTGGCCGGGCAGACGGTGCTGGGCGGGCGGCTGCGTACCCACAGCGGCGGAAAGGGCGCGAACCAGGCGGTAGCCGCGGTCGTCGAGGCCGGACCCGCCGGTCCGGCCGTGCGGATGGTCGGCCGGGTGGGTGCCGACGGGTACGGCCGGCGGATGCGGGCGGACCTCGTGGCCGCCGGCGTGGACGACACCGGCGTCACCGTGGACCCGACCGAGCCCAGCGGCACCGCGCTGGTTCTGGTCGACGCGAACGGGGACAACCTGATCGCCGTCGCGGCCGGTGCCAACGGGGCGGTGGACGGCACCGACGCCCAC
Source organism: Plantactinospora sp. A48 (assembly GCF_055793945.1). Taxonomy (NCBI): domain Bacteria; kingdom Bacillati; phylum Actinomycetota; class Actinomycetes; order Micromonosporales; family Micromonosporaceae; genus Plantactinospora; species Plantactinospora sp. A48. Next base: position 67,776 of record NZ_JBTIXF010000022.1, read on the forward strand.
CGGGCCACCGCCGGCCTGGGTCCGGGCGATGTCGCGGTGTGCCAGCTGGAGATCCCCCGGCCGGCCGTCGCGGCCCTGGTCACCGCCGCCCGGACCGCCGGCGCCCGGTCGGTCTGCAACGCCGCCCCCGCGGCCGTGCTGGAACCCGAGCTGCTGGCCGCGCTCGACGTGCTGGTCGTCAACGAGGGCGAGGCGCGGACCGTGTTCGGCACCGACATCGCCACCCCGGACGCCGCCGGCGCGGTCGCGAACCGGGCCGGCTGCGCCGTGGTGGTCACGCTCGGCGCCGAGGGCGCGGTGTACGCCGGCCCTGACGTACCGGCCGGGCACTGCCCGGCGCCGGTCGTACCGGTCGTCGACACGGTCGGCGCCGGGGACGCTTTCGTCGGCGCCCTGGCGGTCGCGCTGGCCACCGGCGCCAGCCTGCCGGTCGCGGTGGCGGCCGGTGTCGCCGCCGGATCCCGGGCGGTCACCCGGCCCGGCGCCCGGCCCGGCACCGAGGCCGGCTGATGGGCCGCGACCACTCCGCCCCCGATCCGGCCGGCAGTCCGGCGAGCCCGGACCGGCCGGTCTGGTACACCTTCGGCAACCACTTCCACTGGGTGGACATGCAGTGGTTGTGGGGGTACGGCGTGCTCGGCGCGTCCGTCCGGGACATGCTCGCCTTCACCGCCGCCACCGGCGCCCGCGGCAACCTGAACTTCGACGCCGTCGGGTACGAGCGGATGGCCGCCGAGGAACCGGACGCGCTCGCCGAACTGCGTGCGGCGGTGGCCGACCGGACCGTGGAGATCGTCGGGGCCAGCTACGGCCAGCCGTACCCGCTGTTCCACCACGGCGAGTCGGCGGTACGCCAGCTCACGTACGGGGTCCGGGCGGTCCGGCGGCTGCTCGGGGTCCGCCCGGTCAGCTACTGGGAGGAGGAGTTCGCCTTCTACCCGCAGCTGCCGCAGCTGCTCGCCGACACCGGATACCGGTACGCCTCGCTGTTCTTCCAGTGGACCTGGCACACCCCGCACGTACCGGTTGAGGATGCCCCGGCGGTGTGGTGGGAGGGGCTGGACGGCACCCGCATCCTCGCCACTCCGCGCGGCCCGCTCAACCTGCACCAGTGGCCCGAGGACTTCGCCGCGCTGCGGGCCCATCCCCTGCTGGCCGGGTCACCGGCGCCGGTGATCCAGCAGTGGCTGGAACTGCTGCCGTCGCCGGACTGGATGTGCCGGTCCGAGCTGCTGCTCGACGGCATGCGGGAGTTGCTGGCCACGCCGGGGCTGGACTTGCGGTTCGGCACCCTGTCCGAGGTGCTCGACGCGGTCCGGGAGCACGCGCCGGTGCGGCGCTACACGATGGACGACGTCTTCCACGGGATGAGCCTCGGCAAGAACGGCGACCTCGGGCACCGGCGCAGTCGGGAGACCGAGCAGACCCTGCTGGCCGCCGAGTCGCTGTCCGTGCTGGCCGGCCGGCTCGGCCGGCCGTACCCGCACTGGGACGTCTATCCGGTGTGGGAGTTGGAGGAGGGCTGGCGCGAGCTGCTGGCCTTCCAGCACCACGACAACGACGAGTGCGAGGGGCTGTGCGGGCACGTCGGGTACGCCGGCCTGGACCGGGGGTACGCGCTGGCCCGCGCGGTGCTGGACCGGACCGTGGCCCGGGTCGCCGCCGGAACACCCGGTCCGGCCGGCCGGACCGTCCTGGTCAACCCGCTCGGCTGGGCCCGGTCGGCGGTGCTGGACGGCCGCCGGATCGAGGTGCCGGCGCTCGGCTGGACGGTGGTCACCGACACCGGACCGACCGGGCCGGCGGTGGCGGTCGAGGAGGGCGCCGACACCATCACGCTGCGCCGGGGCGGGTTCCTGGTGGTACTCGACAAGCGTCGCGGGGTGGTCACCACGATCGGCGGGCTGGGCTGCGGTCCGGCCGGGCTCGGTGGCCTGCGCTGCGAACGCGACGGTGTCGAGCACCGGTACGTCCCCACGGCGGTTCGGATCGACCATGACCGGGTGCTGCTGTCGCTCGGCTCGCCGGCCGGCGACGAGGTCCGGCTGACCGTCGCGCTGGCACCGGAACTCGACGCCGTCGACCTGTCCTTCGACTGCGACGCCGTCGCCCCGCCGGACGGGCGGCACCACGCCAGCCTGATGACCCTGGTGGAGCCGGATCTGGACGTGCGGACCGTGCTGCACGACACCCCGTACGCGGTCACCGCGGTCAGCGGGCGCGGCAGGTACCCGCGCAAGTACCCCACCGGGGACTGGATGACCTCACCCCAGGTGTTCGAGGAGGTGGTCGACCCGTTCACGGGTCTGCAACTGGTGGACCTGCTCGACGCCGAGGGCACCGGACTGCTCTGGCTGCACGACGGCAGCCAGGGCTTCCTGCGGGCCGAGCGGGGTGCCTGGAACGTGCTGTCCATGCGCGACCCGTGGGACGAACGGCACTTCGCCCCGGCGTTGCACGCCCGGATGCGGGTGCTGCGACACACCGGCCTGGCCCCGGCCACCCGGTGGCGGCTGGCCCAGGAGTTCACCCGGCCGGTCCTGGTGGCCCGCCCGGACCGGCCCGGCGACCCGCCGAGCGCACCGGTCGGGTCCGATGCGGACCACCCGGTCGGGTCCGGCGCGGACCACCCGGCCGGGTCCGGTGCGGACCACCCGGCCGGGTCCGGTGGCGGGCTGCCGGCGGAGTTCTCGCTGGTCCGGCTCGACGGCCTGCCCGGCGCCGTGGTCACGGCCGCGTACCGGGAGACCGGGTACGCCGGCACCGGCCTGCCCGGACACGCCACCGGGAAGCTGGACCGACCGGTGCTGGTCCGGCTGGTCGAGTTCGACGGGGTGGCCGGCACCGCCGGGCTGGTGGTCACCGGCACCGTGGCCGGCGCCTGGCGGGCCAGCACGCTCGGTGAACTGCGCGAGCCGCTGCGGGTCGCCACGACCGGCGGGACCTCCCGGGTCTCCGTCGCGCTGTCGCCGTACCAGATCACCACGGTGGTGCTGGACCTCGTGGAGGCCGGCAAGCAGGCTCGCGACCTGGATGCCCACCGCGAGGTGTGGGCCACCGTCCACCGCACCGATGACGCACCCGTCCGCACGGACGAGGCACCTGCCGGTACCGATGAGGACCCGTGCCCCCGTACCGATGAGGACCCGTGCCCCCGTATCGAGGAGGAGCAGTGAGCTACTTTCCCCGCGTCGCCCGCGGGACCCATTCGTACCCTCGGGACGAGTCCGTGCCGGTGGCCGACCGGCTCGGTCTCGGCGTGGTCGGCCTGCATGAGGGCCGGACCGCGCTGCTGGCCGCGTACCGGACCCGGAGCGTACGATCGGTGGCCGGCTGCGACCTCGACCCGGCGACCCTGGCAAAGGTGGGCGCCGAGGTGCCCGAGGTGGCCATGACCACCTCGTACGCCGACCTGCTGGCCCGGGACGACGTGCGGATCGTCGGCGTCTACACGCCGGACCACCGGCACGCCGAGCACATCATCGCGGCGTTCGAGGCCGGCAAGGACGTGGTCTGCACCAAGCCGATCGTCAACGACTTCGGCGCGGCCCGCGAGGTGCTGGCGGTGGCCCGGCGCACCGGCCGGCGGCTGCTGGTGGGCCAGTCCACCCGGTTCTTCGAGTCGTTCCGCCGGCAACGGGCGGCGTACGAACGCGGTGAGGTCGGCGACATCGAGGTGGTCGAGGCGCACTACACACACCGGATGGACTGGTACTACGACGGGCGGCCGTGGATTCTCGACGGCACCGACTGGGTGTACCTGGGCCTGAGCCACCCGCTGGACCTGCTGCGCTGGTACCTCGGACCGATCGCCTCGGTGTCGGCCGTCGGCACCCGTTCGGCGTTGGCCCGCGCGCACGGCTGCGCGTCGTACGACGTCTACTCGGTCAACGCGGTGACCCCGGACGGCCGACTGGGTCGGGTGTTCGGGCACTACGGGATGCACGAACTGCCCCGGGCCCGCAACTCGATCGAGTGCCTGCTGTACGGCTCGGACGGCACCTCGATGGCGCAGTACCACGACATGCGGTACCTGCACACCGCGCCGGACGGCACCGAGGTGGTGGAGGACATGCTCTACGAGTACCGCCACTACCACTTCAACAACGAGGTCCACGGCATGCACTACGGGGAGTTCGCCAACTACCTCCAGTACTTCGCCGACGCGCTCACCTCGGACGAGCCACACTCCCCCGACCTCGCCGAGGGTATCGAGACGTTCTGCCTGATGGAGGCGGTCCGCCGGTCCGCCCGCGACGGTGGCCGCCCGGTCGAACTGGCCGACCTACTGTCCCAGGTCGGCCTCTAACCAAAGCTCCGCTGGAAAGGAAGGGCCCCTTGTTGTCGCTTTTTGTATAGGAAGGGGCCCTTCCTAACCGCCGGAGCGCAGCCCACCTGTCTCGCCGGAGCGGCACCGCCGGCCGGGGACCCGGCGGGCATCGCCGGAACGGCACCGACGGGGCCGCTGGGTACCGGCGCCGGATCAGCGGTGCCGGAGCAGTGCGGGCAGGTCGACCGCGTCCGCCATCGCGGCGCAGCCGGCGTCGTTGGGGTGCAGGTGGTCCCCGCTGTCGTACGCCGGCAGCAGCACTGCCGGATCGGCGGGGTCGCCGAGCGCCCGGGCGAAGTCGACCACTCCGTCGGCCTCCCGGTTGGCCCGGATCCAGGTGTTGACGTCGGCCCAGATGGCCCGCCGCTCCGGGGTGTCCATGAAGGATCCGCCGAGCGGCGGGACGGTGCCGAGGAAGATCGGCAGCCCTTGCGTGTGGGTCTGCGCGACGACCTGCCGGTAGCCGTCGATGATGTCGGCCGCCGGGGCGCTGAAACCGATGTCGTTGGTGCCCTCCAGCATGATCACCGCCCGCACTCCGGTCTGGGCGTAGACGTCACGCTCCAGCCGGGCCAGCGCCGGCACCCCCCAGTACGCCCCGTCCTCACGCGGCGCGAGCAACCGGTTGCCACCCAGTCCCTCGTTGACCACCGACAGCGTCTCAGCCGCGCGCCTGTCCCTCGGGGCGCAGCCGGAGCCGGGCTGTGGCGGAGGCGAGCACCGGCCCGGATCGCCCGTCGGGGCGCAGCCGGAGCCGGGCTGTGGCGGAGGCGAGCACCGACCCGAGTTGTCGAGCCGACGGGCCAGGTAGTCCGGCCACCGGTGGTTGGCGTTGCCGGTGGTGTTCGCGGTGTCGGTGATCGAGTCGCCGAGCGCCACCACCGAGCCGACCCGGTCGGGCGACCGTACGTCGAGGCCGTCGACGAGCATCCAGCACGGGGTGTCGGCGTACCCCTCGGCGCCGGTGGCCAGTGCCCGGTCACCGGCGGCCAGGTAGTTGCCCTGGGCGGTGAACGGGTGGTTGGTCACCGGGCCGGTCGGCTCGGGCACGTGTACCGAGACCAGCAGGGTGGACAGGGCGGCCACGGTGAGCGGCACCGGGTCGCTGAGCGCCCGGCCGCCGGCGGCGACGGTCACCACCGGCTGCCCGTTGAAGGTGAGCGCCCGGACGGTACCGGGCTTCGCGGCGGCGCCGGCACCCTGCACCGCCACCGAGGCGTGGTCGACGCGCAGGGCCCGTTCGCCGAAGGTGTTGGTGATCCGTACCCGCACGGCGGAGCCGCCGGCGGTCACGAACGCCACGTTCCGGACGGTCTGGTCGGCCAGGCCCTTACCGGCGGGACAGTCCGACCAGGGGATCTCGCTGCCCACCACGGGGCTCGGCGCCCAGGCCGCCACCCAGGTGCCGGCGGCGGGTGAGCCGGCGTCCGGGCCGGCCGGGGTGGCCGCCGTCCGGGCCAGCGCGCCGCCCGCCAGCACCAGCGCCACCCCGGCGGCGACCGCCAGCGGGGCGAGCCGACGGCGCGGACCGGCCGTCGGGAACGGTACGTCGGAATGTACGGTCACGCGCGTCTCCTAGAGCTGGTCGAGATCGACGGCCGACGCCATGGCGGCGTACCCGGTGTCGTTGGGGTGCAGGTGGTCGCCGCTGTCGTAGGCCGGGAGCAGCCGGTGCGGCTCGGCCGGGTCCCGGGTGGCCCGGTCGAAGTCCACGACGGCGTCGAAGGCGCGGTCGGCGCGGATGGCGTCGTTGACCGCCAACCGGACCGCCTCCAGTTCCGGGGTGTACTCGGACCACCCCTCGAACGGGGTCAGCGTGCCGGCGACCACCCGCAGGCCGTGCCGGTGGGCCCGGCCGGCGAGCTGGCGCAGCGCGCCGACGATCCGAGCCGGGTCGGTCTCGTTCGGCGTCTGCTGGATGTCGTTGATCCCCTCCAGCAGCAGTACGGTCCGCGCGCCGGTCCGGGACAGCACGTCGCTGTCGAACCGGTCCGGCGCGGCCGGGCCGAAGCCGTCGTACATCCCGGGCAGCAGCAGTCGGTTGCCGGTGATCCCGGCGTTCTGCACGGCCAGCCGCCGGCCCGGCGGCCGGTCGAGCAGCCGTTCGGCCAGGCGGTCGGGGTACCGCCGGTCGGCTCCGTAGCTGGACATGTAGCCGTCGGTGATGGAGTCGCCGAACGTCACCACCGCGCCGGGTACGGTCGGGTTCCGCACGTCCACCCCGGTCACGGCGTACCACGCGGAGGTCGTCGCGGTGAAGGCGCCACCGTCCTGGTCGGCGGCGTGGTCGCCGCCGGGGGCGAGGTACGAGTCGCGCCAGGCCAGCCCGTGTACGGTGGCCGGCCCGGACTGCTCCCGGACGTACCCGCTGAGCAGCAGTTCGGCGCGGTCCGGGACGGTCATCGGCACCGGATCGCTGAGCACGTCCCGCCCGGCGGGCACGCTGACCGCAGCGTGCCCGCCGAAGGTGACCCGCCGCAGGCTGCCGGGCAGCGTCGTCGCGTCCGGCTGTCCGGGGGCCGGCCGGGCCACCGTCACCGATCCGAGCCGCAGCGGACCGGTGCCGAACTCGTTGGACAGTCGGATCCGGACCGCCGATCCACCGACGCTGATCCGTACCACGTTCCGGACGGTCGTGCCGGTGAGGTCGGTCGCCGCGTCCCGGTTGACGGCGGCTTCCCAACTGCCCACCCAGCCGGCGCCGGGCGCCGGGGGTCGGCCGGCGGGGTCGGGTCGGCCCGGGGTCGCGGGCGCGGCACCGGCCGGCACGCCGCCGGCCAGGGTCGCGAGGGCGGTCGACAGTGCGAGCCAGAACACCGTCGTACGTCGCCGGGCCGGCCTTCGGGTCGGAGCACCCGGTCGCGGTGGGACGCCGTCGGGGTCGGCTTGGTTCGTCACGCCTCGGCCCTCCAGGAGATCCAATTAATAGATCTCTATATAAGTACGGGATCGACCGGGGCGCAAGCACGGACAGCGCTTTCCCGGTACCCGCGGTCGACGGCGGTTACCCGGCCACCGGGCGGCCGGCCGCGGTTGCGCCATCCGGGACTCGACAGCGGTCAGCGGTCACCCGGAATGACGGCGGCCGGTGTCGACCGGGCCGAATCCACAATCACATTCCCGACACACGGCACGTTCGGAATGCATAAACCTTCCGCGATGCCGTCTGCCCTTTCAGGGGAGTCCACCATCGTTGCGCGAGGGCCAGAATTGCGGAGCGGGGAATCTCCAGGAAAGACGGAAGGACGATACCGGTGGTGGATGACGAGGGTACGGCAAGCCGATGTGAGGTGCGGGTCATAAGCATCTACTCCGTACCGTGGCACTACTCCGGGACATCGCTGCGCGACCTTTCCCAGGAGTTGAACCTCGGGCCACTCACCAACCACTACGACCTGTACCGGGAACAGCTGCCGAGGCTCCTGCCGGACAGGTTCTTCGGTGGCGAGACCGCGGCATCGGGCCTCACCCTCCGCCACCAGCCGGACAACGTGGTATTCACCAAGTCCGACGCGATGATCTTCGCTCTGCCGTCCAACCAGGTGGTGATAGCGGCGGTCTTCTGCTTCGCCACCGAATCGCTTGTCGGGCCCGAGAAGGCGGATGCCGTCCGAGCCATCACCTCGGTCCTGGAACAGTGCATCGAGGGCGAGATCCTGGTGACGCCGAAAAACGGCCACCGCCCGGTTCCACTGGCCGAGCACATCGACCGGGCGCTGCCGAACCCCGAGCCCGACGTCGTCTCGTCCCCGGCCCGCACGCTGCTCCCGGAACGGCACCAACTGGTGTTCGTCAGCCCGCACGGCCGGCAGTCCGAGGAACCGAGCGCCGACGTGATCAACAGGATCGTCTACCGGGAGTCGCCACCGTACAGCGAGGAGTTCTCCCGACCGCAGAAGCCGGAACAGTTGAACCTGACCAGAAACGACAAGACCCTGCTCGGCGTTGTCACGCCCTATGTCAGCCTGCTCTGGAACCACGAGATGCAGGTGGAGGACAGCATCTTCCTGTCGACCGTCCACGCGGTCGGCACCGCGACCATCTTCCGGAAGATCTGGCGTGATTCGTACCGGCAGGTTCGTGACTTCCGGGACACCGGGCAGTCGCAGCAGGTCGGGGTCCAGACCCGCGACGCGCTGGAGGCGCTCGCCGACGAACTCGGCAACCTCGAGTTCGACCTGACGTTCAGCGTCGAGTTCCCCCTCATGCGCATCGAGACCTTCCACTCCGCGCTCTACGAGGCGATGGACCTCTCCGGGCAGGCCCGCGCGTTGAGCCAGATGTTCGGTCAACTCAGCGGCAGCCTGCGGTCCGAGATCACCGCGATCGACGTACGCGAGCGCCGCCGGGACGAGAGCCGCCAGAAATGGAACGCGTTCGCCGCCGGTGTGCTGAGCCTCATCGGTGTGTCGGTGGGTTTCGTCATCGCCTTTCTCGGAGTCAACACGACCCAGGTGCCCACCGAGCCGAGCCCGCTGTCCATGTGGGATCCGAGATTCGCCACGGTTTACCTCGTCGCGGGGGCCTTCGCTGTCGTACCGGTCTTCCTCATCGCGTTTCCGTACCTGCGCGGCTGGACCGAGCGACGCCGGGGCCGCGTACCCCTGGTCGCCGGCGCCGCGACGGTGCTGTTCGGCGCGGCCCTGATCACCGGCGCGTTCTTCATCGACAGAGGCACCGGCCGGACCCTGGTCATCGACGCGATCATGAAGTCCGCGGGGCTGCTCGGCGTGCTGACCGGGGCGAGTCTCATCGGCGCCTGGCTGTGGACCCGGGCGGGCCGGCCCCGCTGGCGCAGGTGGCGCCGGGCCCGCGCCGCGCACCGGATCGCGGCGGTGGATTCCGGCGGCGCGACAACCCTGGGCTGGAGCCGCTCAACCGTGGCCTGAGAGTGGCAGGGTCGCGTATTCGAGTAGGTGGAATTCCCAAGCTTGAACTGGTCGTCGAATACGCAGTGCAGCGGCAGTGCGCTGCTTGGTTGTTGCTGACGTCGAGCGGCGTTGCGTGGGCAGGATCTCGCGGGGGGCCGCGACATCTGCTCGCTGGCTCCGGTCAGTTGATCGAGGCTGGGCAGGCGTCGGAGCGTGTACCGGGGTGGAGCTCCCGGGTGGGTGCCCGGGTTTCCTGCCGAACCCTAACGGGGCTGTTTGCTGATGCGTTCCCATTCGCGGGTGGCTGCCGGTTCCCACTCCGCGTGCTGCCGGTGAAAGAGTTCCGCAGCGCGGAGGCCGATCCATCCGGGGGGTAGGAGTTCTTTGGGCAGCACGGGGTCGATCAGCAGAATCTGGCGCCAGGCGTGCACGAGTGTGGTGACCCGGACGATTGGGTCGTCGGAGGGTGGTTCGGTGAACGCCGAGAGGAAGGCATCGTGCTCCCGCGTCACCTCGTCGAGGTCCCAGGCTTGGCGCACCAGCGTTGAGAGGTCGCCGCCGGCAAGGTACTCGGAGCGGAAGATCTGCGCCTCCTGGTGCACCCCGGCTTCCCTGAGTACCTGCTCCACCTCCTTGACCCGGTCGGTACGCGTGCTGATCCAGATGCCGGGTGCCGGGTTACCGAAACCGCCCCACCGGAAGCGCGTACGGAGCAGGTGTCGACCGGCGCGGTTGGTCTCCGCAGCGCGCGCCAGCACCACCAGCCATCGACGATCCCAGTCTGGCTGCGTGACGTTGGCGCCGAAGATCCGTTCGGCGCCGAGGTTGAGGAACTGCTCACAAGCCGGACTGAGCCCCCACCAGGTGTGCCGTCCGACCATGCTGCGGACGAGCCAACCGTCCGCCACGGCGCGATTCAGCGCCTGCCGGCAGGTTGGCTCCTCCACATCGAGGCGCCCCAGCGCATCGATGAAGGCTGACGTGGGTGCCGGCCGCCGGGCCGGGCGGACGTAGTCACCAAGCACAGTGATCAGCAAGCCGCGCACCCCGCCCGTGCCGGCCGCGTAGCGGCGCGACACCACGAACCTTTCCCGGGACGCATCTCCGAACGGAACAGCCGCGTCCGGGGGCTCAGGCAGATCCATGTCCGCCACCTGCTCTTTGCGAATGGACGGGCTGTGGAGGCACGCGGGCATTGTATTGAGCCCTTCGGCGGTGCTTCACCCAGCTTCCGGGAGGACTACAAAAGTCCAGGTCACGACTAAAGATGCGATTAGCCGCCTTTGCAACGTTCGACGTAGGCATTGACCACCGTCAAGTGGATGTCATATGGTCGCATCTCAGCGACGTACGTCGATATAGCTGGTGCGACCTCAGTGGTCAGACGCGACATCAGCTCGCACCTGAGTTCAATCCCACCGACGCAAGCAGTTGAGGAGGGGCAATGCGCCTATCTCGTTCTCGCCTATTCGCTGCCGCCGCCGCGCCGACGGCGGTAGCACTCGTCGCTGGCGTCGCGGTGGTAGCCGCCACCACGCCGGCCGCGGCAGCCGCCGGTTGCCAGGTCACCTACTCGGTGAGCGCCCAATGGCAGGGCGGTTTCACCGGCAACGTCAGCTTGACCAACCTGGGCGACCCGGTCACCAGTTGGACACTGACCTGGTCGTTCAGCGGCGGCCAGCAGGTGATCCAGGCATGGAGCGCCACAGTCAGCCAGAGCGGCTCACAAGTCACCGCCCGCAACGCCAGCTGGAACGGCAACCTCGCCGCCAACGCCAGCACCACCTTCGGGTTCAACGGCTCGTGGAACAACAGCAGCAACTCGGTGCCCAGCAGCTTCTCGCTCAACGGCACGACCTGTAACGGCACTACCCAGCCGACCACCGGCCCCACGGCCGGACCGACCCCGACCCCCACCACCTCACGCCCGACCACGCCACCCCCGACGACCCCACCCGCGACGGGAGGCCCGAACACGATGGGCTTCATTGGCTGCTCGATGGCCGAAAACGTCTCGCAGGGGTACCGGGCGGTCGGCGGCCAGCGCATGTGGGGTCCGTACGGCACGGGCGGCGCGGTCGTACAGTCGTGGACCGACCCCAACTCCAGCTCCTGGCAGAGCTTCGACCGGCAGGCGGCCCAGTACGGCCGACCGACAACCGTCTGGGTGCAGATCTGCATCTTCGCCCAGAACGGCGTGACCTACGACGAGGTCAGGCGGCTCATCGCCAACGCGCGTCAGCACGCCGCCCCCGGAGCGACAATCTACATCTCCGGTCAGCCGCTCTACGATGCCGGCCAGACCTGCTTCCTGGCCGGCTCCGGCGGCCCGGAGCTGACCGACAGCATGGCCCGGCAGGCCGCCGCCGACTCGACGCAGAATGTGATCTACCCTGGCACGTTCCGCCTCCACAGTGGTGAGGTATCCGACGGCTGCCACGCGAACACGGCAGGACAGCAGTCGCTCGGCCGGCAGGCCATCGGGTACTGGGGGTGACTGGTGCAAACGTCTCGCTAGCGCCGTGATCATCGAACGTTTGAGGTGTTGGGGTCGGGCCGCTTGGACAGCGGGCTGGCCCCATCGTCGTTGTTGTTTCGCTGTGGATGCGGCGGGCGGGGACGATGATCGGGTGATCGGCGCACCGTCGAGGTCACGGCCCGTTGTACGGCGCGCTTGGTGCCGGTCGGACCGACGTGGAACGGTTGCGGACCGTGGTGGCCCCGACGTCGATGCCACGGGCCACCGACGGGCGGATCGTCCTGGCCGTGGCTGTCACCTGCTGGCCGCGGCCGGAAGCGCACGCCGGGCCGGAGCGGATCCTGTGCCACGTGGACCGCGCCGCTGGACGCGGTCCGGCTGGCCCCAGGCACCGAACTGGCCGTGGTCACCGCCGAGCAGCTGCGCACGGTGGTGGACTGACTGATCACCGCCGGGCACTGACAGCCCGGTGACCCGGCGACTGCACCCCGGGCCGACCCGCCGCGCCGCCCGGGCCCGACCCGACCATGATCGACCTGCTGTGGCAGGCGTTCCTGCGCCGTTTCGACATCGCGCACATCAGCGAGGAGTCGATCTGGGCGCGCGCCAACGAGCGCGTAATCGCATCTGATCGAACAGGCGCCGGTGCGCGCAAGTTGTTGCTTGTCGTACCTGGTGGCCACGGTCCGATACCGCTTGAGCCGGTGGCCGCGCCGACGGAGCTGCCATACCTGACCCGCATCAATACGACCTCGTCGTCGCAGCTGTTCGCGCCACCGTCGGCTTCAAGAGATCATCACGACGGCGTGCCGGCGGTCAGCCGGGACAGTCGGCCGGCTTCGGCAACAGCCAGGGGCGTTGGTGCCTTCCGCGGTAATCCGATGGATCACGCGCCGATGGCACCGGTAGCTTGCCGCGACGTGGCTCTACCAGTACTGCACGGGAACGCTTCCGCCAGGAGAGCGAGAGCTCGAATCCTGGGAGTGCCAGCTCTACTGAGAGGGCGATGAGGCGCCGGGCGCGACAGGGTACGGGCCTGTTCCGGGCGAGGGGACGGGCCGGCGGGCGGATGGCCCGGGCGGTCCGGGTCCTTCGGCCCTGACCGATCGGCTGGCCGTCACTCAGGCTGAGAGCGCAGGCTTGAGGAGGCTTCACATGCGGTATGCGGACACCCAGGATGCCTGGCGTGACTTCACCGGCCAGGACTGGCGGGAACGGATCGACGTGGCGGCGTTCGTCCGGGACAACGTCACACCGTACGAGGCGGGACCCGGCTTCCTCGCCGGGCCGACCCCGCGCACGACGGCCCTCTGGGACGGCCTACGGGCGATGTTCGTCGAGGAACGGCGACGCGGAATCTACGACGTGGACACCCGGACCCCGTCCACCATCACCGCGCACCGGCCCGGCTACCTGGACCGGGACCGGGAACTGATCGTCGGCCTCCAGACCGACGCGCCGCTGCGCCGGGCCATCATGCCCAACGGCGGGCTGCGGATGGTCGAGGCCGGTTTGAAGGCGTACGGCTACGAACTCGACGAAGGTGTCCGGCAGATCTTCTCGACGTACCGCAAGACCCACAACGACGGCGTCTTCGACGCCTACCCGGCGGACGTGCGGGCCGCGCGGCGGTCGCACATCATCACCGGCCTGCCCGACGCCTACGGGCGGGGTCGGATCATCGGTGACTACCGGCGGGTGGCCCTGTACGGGGTGGACCGGCTGATCGCCGACCGGGAGGCGCTGAAGGCGGCCCTGGACGACCGGCGCAGCACCGAGGACGTGATCCGGGACCGCGAGGAGCTGGCCGAGCAGGCCCGGGCGCTGGCGGAACTGAAGCTGATGGCCGCCGCCTACGGGTGCGACATCGGCGGCCCGGCCGGTACGGCCCGGGAGGCCATCCAGTGGCTCTACTTCGGCTACCTCGGCGCGACCAAGGAGCAGAACGGCGCGGCCATGTCGCTGGGCCGCACGGCCAGCTTCCTCGACTGCTACCTCCAGCGGGACATCGCGGCGGGCCGGCTGACCGAGACCGACGCCCAGGAACTGATCGACGACTTCGTCATCAAGTTGCGGATCATCCGGTTCCTCCGCACCCCCGACTACGACCAGCTCTTCTCCGGCGACCCCACCTGGGTCACCGAGTCACTCGGCGGGATCGGCACGGACGGCCGGCCGCTGGTCACCCGGACGACGTTCCGCTACCTGCAGACGCTGTACAACCTCGGCCCGGCCCCCGAGCCCAACCTGACCGTGCTGTGGTCGCCGGACCTGCCCACCGGATTCAAACGGTTCTGCGCCCAGGTGTCGCTGGACACCAGCGCCATCCAGTACGAGAACGACGACCTGCTGCGGCCCCGGTACGGCGACGACACGGCGATCGCCTGCTGCGTCTCGGCCATGCGGGTCGGCCGGGACATGCAGTTCTTCGGCGCCCGCGCCAACCTGGCCAAGGCGCTGCTGTACGCCATCAACGGCGGTCGGGACGAGCTGACCGGCGAGCAGGTGGCCCCGGCCACCGAACCGGTCGGCGGGGAGTACCTGGACCACGCCGAGGTCGTCGCCGCGCTGGACCGGACCCTGGACTGGCTGGCCGAGACGTACGTGGACGCGCTCAACGTCATCCACTACATGCACGACCGGTACGCCTACGAGCGCCTGGAGATGGCCCTGCACGACTTTCCGGTGCACCGTTTCCTGGCCACCGGCATCGCCGGGCTCTCGGTGGCGGCGGACAGCCTGTCGGCGATCAAGCACGCCCGGGTGAAGGTGCTGCGCGACGAGTCCGGGCTGGCCACCGACTACGCCGCCGAGGGCGACTTCCCGACGTACGGCAACAACGACGACCGGGCCGACGCCATCGCGGTGGAGCTGGTCGAGAACTTCATGGCGAAGATCCGCCGCCAGCCCGCGTACCGGGGCGCCGAGCCGACCCTGTCGGTGCTGACCATCACCTCGAACGTGGTGTACGGCACCAACACCGGCAACACCCCGGACGGGCGCCGGGCCGGCGAGCCGTTCGCCCCGGGCGCGAACCCGATGAACGGCCGGGACCGGCACGGGCTGGTCGCCTCGGCACTGTCGGTGGCGAAGCTGCCGTACGACAGCGCCCGGGACGGGATCTCGCTGACCAGCACGGTCACCCCGGGCGGGTTGGGGCGGACCAGGGACGAGCAGATCGGCAACCTGGTGGGGGTGCTCGACGGCTTCACCGACGCCGGCGGCTTCCACATGAACGTCAACGTGCTGGACCGGGCAACCCTGGAGGACGCCATGGCGCATCCGGAGAAGTATCCACAGCTCACCATCCGGGTCTCCGGGTACGCGGTGAACTTCGTCCGGCTCACCCCGCAGCAGCAGCGCGACGTCATCGGCCGCACCTTCCACGGATCGATGTGACGGCCATGACCCCGATCCTGACCACGGCGCCGACAACCGCGGGCCGGCTCACCGGATCGGTCCACTCCTTCGACGTGTCGACCGGGGTGGACGGGCCCGGCACCCGGTTCGTGGCGTTCCTCGCCGGCTGCCCGCTGCGCTGCCAGTACTGCCACAGCCCGGACACCTGGCACCGCGGCAACGGCCGGCCGATGTCCGTGGACGACCTGCTGCTGCACATCCGCCGGTACGAGCGGTTCATCAAGGTCGCCGGCGGCGGGGTGACGCTCAGCGGCGGCGAGCCGCTGATGCAGCCCGCGTTCACCCGGGAGGTGCTGCGCGGCTGCGCCGACCTGGGTCTGCACACCGCGCTGGACACCAGCGGCTTTCTGGGCGACCGCGCCGACGACGCGCTGCTGGCCGCCACGGACCTGGTCCTGCTCGACGTGAAGTCGGGCGACCCGGCCACGTACCGCCGGGTGACCCGGACCGGTCGGCTGGCGCCGACGGTACGGTTCGGCCACCGGCTCGGCGAGCGCGGCATCCCGATCTGGGTCCGCTTCGTGCTGGTGCCCGGGCTGACCGACGACCCGGCGAACGTCGACGCGGTGGCCGACATCGTGGCCGGCCTGCCCACCGTGCGGCGGGTGGAGGTGCTGCCGTTCCACCGGCTCGGCACGGGCAAGTACGCGGCGCTCGGCCTCAACTTCCCGCTGGCCGCCACGGCCCCGCCCGACCCGGCCCTGGTGGACCGGGTCCGCGCCCAGTTCCGGGCCCGCGGCCTCACCGTCTACTGACGAAAGGAAGGGCCCCCTGTTATCGCTTTTTGTATAGCAGGGGCCCCTTCTTAACGCCCCCCGACACCGGCGCGTTCGTAACGGTCGTTCTCGTGCCCCCCACCGGGCGGGTGGGCGTCGGGCGGGTGGCCGGCCGGGCGGGTGGCCGGTCGGGCGGGTGCTCCACGGGCCTCTCAGGGCTTGCGGCCCACCCCGCCGAAGATGGTGTAGTAGGTGTCCGTCTGCTGCGAGTCGGCCGAACCGTCGGGATGCCACTCGGCCAGCGGCACCAGTCCGGGCGGCACCAGTTCCAGCTCGCCGAAGAAGGAGGTGATCTCCTCGGGGCTACGCCACCGGCCGGTGCCGAGCGTCTCGTTGAAGACCCGTTCCACCTCGCGCGTCCGCCGGGAAACCTCGGGGCGGGCCTCGCCCGGGTCGGTGAAGTGCGAGATCGCCAGGTAGCTGCCGGACGGCAGGGCGGCGAGCAGCCGCCGCGCGACACCGGCCGGGTCCTCGTCGTCGTGCAGGTGGTGCAGGATCGCCAGGAGCAGCAGCCCGACCGGCTGGTCAAAATCGATCATGCGCCGGACGTCGGGGTGTTCGAGTATCGTCTCCGGATCCCGGACGTCGGCGCCGACCACGATGGTGGTCCGGGCGTCGGCGAGCAGGGCCCGGCCATGTGCGAGCGCCATCGGATCGTTGTCCACATAGACCACCCGGGCGTCCGGATCGACCGTGTGGGCGATCTCGTGGACGTTACCCTGGGTAGGCAGGCCCGAGCCGAGATCGAGGAACTGTCGGATACCCGCCTCCGCGGCAAGGTACCGGACCGCCCGGCGGAGAAAGGCCCGGCAGGCCCGGCCCGCCTCGGCACCGTCCGGTGTGACCCGCAGCGCCAGCTCGGCCGCCTTCCGGTCGACCGCGAAGTTGTCCTTGCCACCGAGGTAGTAGTCGTAGACCCGGGCGATGCTGGGCCGGGTCGTGTCGACGCCCGGCGGCGCCGGCCTCTCGCTAGTCAACGCTTGGCACTCCTCCGTGAGACAGGGTTGCTCGCGGCCAGGCGGGACCCGAGACAACCACGGCCAGCGACCGACACCGGCCCACCGCGGTGCGTCCGGGTGTGCCCCGAGCGTAGATGAGAACGCTCACAACGTCGATCCCGCGGGTCCCGGCGGACCGTCCGCCGATCACATTCGGTGAGATCCAGCACCGTCCATCGCCGGCCCCCGACCACCGTCCACCGTCGGCCCCCGACCAACCGCCACCGCCGGCCCCCGACCACCAGCCACCGCCGGCCCCCGACCGATACTCGCCGGCACTTTTCGATCAGGGTTTCGCCGATCGGGCAACCAATCGCGGCATCGACCGCGTTCGGTTCGGTGGGCGGGCCGGATCACGGGGGACGGCCCGACGGGGAGGTGCGTTGTGGACCGAGTGCTCCGCCGCCGGGCCGGTGGTGCCGGTGTGCTGCTCATGCTGCTGGCCGTCGGCGCGGTGTCCGGCTCGGCCGGTCCGGCCGCGACCCCGTCGTACCAGGATCCGGCCCTGCCCGTCGCCACCCGGGTGGCCGACCTGCTGTCCCGGATGAGCCTGGCCGACAAGATCGGCCAGATGACCCAGGCCGGGCGCGAATCGGTGAGCGCCGAGGACCTCGGCACGTACCGGCTGGGATCGGTGCTCTCCGGCGGCGGTTCGGTCCCCGAGCCCAATGACGCCACCGGCTGGGCGGACATGTACGACGCCTTCCAACGCGGCGCGCTGGGCAGCCCGTTGGGGATACCGATGATCTACGGTACGGACGCCGTACACGGGCACAACAACGTGGTCGGGGCGACGATCTTTCCGCACAACATCGGTCTCGGCGCCACCCGGGATCCGGCCCTGGTCGAACGGATCGGCCGGGCGGTCGCCGAGGAGGTCACCGGAACCGGCGTCGACTGGGACTTCGCGCCCTGTCTCTGCGTGGCCCGTAACGACCGGTGGGGGCGCGTCTACGAGTCGTTCGGCGAGACCCCGGACCTGCCGTCGTCGATGGCCACCGAGATCACCGGTCTGCAGGGGACGACGCTCGGCGGGCCCGCGTCGGTGCTGGCCACCGCCAAGCACTACGTCGGGGACGGTGGGACCACCGACGGCACGGACCAGGGCGACACCGAGTTGACCGAGGCGCAACTGCGGGCCATCCACCTGCCGCCGTTCGCCGCGGCGGTGCGTCGCGGGGTCGGCTCGGTGATGGTCTCGTTCAGCAGTTGGAACGGCGCCAAGCTGCACGGCAGCGAGTACCTGATCACCTCGGTACTCAAGGGCGAGTTGGGCTTCACCGGTTTCGTGGTCACCGACTGGAACGGCATCGACCAGCTCGACGGGGCGCCCGGGTTCACCCCGGACGAGGTGCGCACGGCGATCAACGCCGGCGTCGACATGGTGATGGTGCCCACCGAATGGCGGTCGTTCCTCGACACGCTGCGCGCCGAGGTGGAGAACGGGGACATCCCGCTGAGCCGGATCGACGACGCGAACCGGCGGATCCTGTCCAAGAAGTTCGAGCTGGGCCTCTTCGAACACCCGCTCGCCGACCGTTCCTGGGCGGCCACCCTCGGCAGCCCCGAGCACCGGGCCCTGGCCCGGCAGGCGGTCCGGGAGTCCCAGGTGCTGCTGAAGAACACCGGGAACGTGCTGCCGCTGGCCCGCGACCAAAACCGGATCTTCGTGGCCGGCAGGAACGCCGACGACGTCGGCAGCCAGAGCGGCGGCTGGACGGTCACCTGGCAGGGTTCGCCGGGCGCCATCACCCCGGGGACGACGATCCTGGCGGGCATCCGCGCCGCCGTCGGGCCGAGCACCACGGTCGACTACGACGAGACGGGCACCGGCATCAACCGTAGCTACCGGGCCGCGATCGCCGTGGTCGGCGAGCGACCGTACGCCGAGTACGAGGGCGACCGGACCGGCTCGCTCGGCCTGGACGAGGACGACCTGCGGACCCTCGCCACGCTGCGCGCGGCCGGCGTGCCGGTGATCGTGGTGCTGGTGTCGGGCCGGCCGTTGGACATCGCCCGACAGCTGCCGGACTGGTCGGCGCTGCTGGCGTCCTGGCTGCCCGGCACCGAGGGCGCGGGCGTCGCCGACGTGCTGTTCGGCGCCGCCGCGCCGACCGGCAAACTGCCGATGACCTGGATGTCCTCGGCCGACCAGCAGCCGATCAACGCCGGTGACGGCAAGCGGCCACTGTTCCCACAGGGCTACGGCCTGACCTATCGCGCCACGGGCTGACCTGCCGCGCCACCGGCTGACCTACCCGCCACCGGCTGACCTGCCGCGCCGCGTCTGGGCCGCCGAGCCCGGCGGAGCCGGTCGTACCGGTGGGGTGGGCACCACCGGTGGGTTGGCGGCATGATCGGGCCATGGCTTCTCTGACCGAGGATGAGGCGCGGACCCGGGCCGGCCTCATCCGCATCCGGCGGTACGACATCGACCTCGACCTCACCGGTCTGCTCACCGGCACCACGCTGCGCAGTCGCAGCACCGTGGATTTCACCGCGCGCCGGGCCGGCGAACCGACCTTCGTCGACATCGCGGCCGACAGCGTACGCGCCTGGTTGGACGGGGAGCCGCTGCCGGCGTCCGCGTACGACGGCGAGCGGCTGCACCTGCCCCCGCTGGCCGGCGAGCACCGGCTGGTGGTGACCGCGACGACCGACCGGACCCAGCAACGCTTCGGCCTGCACCGCTGGACCGACCCGGCCGACGGCCAGACGTACGTGTGGACCACCTTCGAGCCGGACGGCGCGCACCGGGTGTTCGCCTGTTTCGACCAGCCCGACCTCAAGGCGGTGTTCGGGTTCACCGTACGGGCGCCGGAGGGCTGGACCGTGGTGTCCAACTCGGCGGCGTACGACCCGGACCAGCGGTCCGGCCAACCAGCGGCCGGTCCGGCGGACCAGCCGGCGGACGCAGACCCGGCCGGAGCGGGCACCCGGACCTGGGTCTTCGCCGACACGCCCCGGCTGTCCGCGTACGTGACGGCGGTCTGCGCCGGACCGTTCCACCAGATCCGCCGGGCCGTCGACGGGTACGACCTGGGACTGCTCGCCCGGCGCAGCCTCGCCGAACGCCTCGACGAGCAGGCCGACGAGCTGTTCGAGCTCACCGCGACCGGTCTGCGGTTCTTCGGCGAGCAGTTCGACATGCCGTTCCCGCAGCGGACGTACACCCAGGTCTTCTGCCCGGACTTCGGCGGGGCGATGGAGAACTGGGGCTGCGTCACCTGGGCGGACCTGTTCGTGTTCCGCACCGAGCCGACGGACGCCGAGCGGGAGCAGCGGGCGACGGTGCTGCTGCACGAGATGGCGCACATGTGGTTCGGCGACATCGTCACCATGCGCTGGTGGGACGATCTGTGGCTGAACGAGTCGTTCGCGGACTGGGCCGCCCGGTGGGCCGCCAGCCGGGTCACCCCGTTCACCGAGGTCTGGGTGTCGTTCCTCGGCGGCCGCAAGGACGCCGGCTACAGCGTGGACGCCGGGCCGAACACCCACCCGATCCACCAGCGGATACCCACGGTGGCGGACGCGCAGGCCGCCTTCGACCAGATCACCTACGCCAAGGGCGCGAGCGCGCTGCGGCAGCTCATCGCGTACGTCGGGGAGGAACCGTTCCTCGCCGGGCTGCGCGGGCACTTCGCCCGGCACGCCTACGACAGCGCCACCCTGGCCGACCTGCTCGACTCGGTGGCCGGACCGTCCGGCCGGGACCTGACCGCCTGGTCCCGGGAGTGGCTGCTCACGGCGGGCACCGACACGTTGTCGATGCACGCCGAGGTCGACACCGCCGGCCGGTACCGCTCGGTGCGGGTGCTGGCCGAACCGCCGGCGGACCGACCGGCGAACCGGCCGCACCGGCTGGCCATCGGGGTGTACGACGTCGAGGGTGACCGGCCGGTGCGGCGGCAGCGGGTGGAACTCGACGTGCTGGCCCCGAGCACGCCGGTGCCCGAGCTGGCCGGCGCCCCGGCCGCCGACCTGCTGCTGGTCAACGACGGGGATCTGACGTTCGCCCGGATCCGCCCGGACGGCCGGACCCGGGAGGCCCTGCTGCGGCACGGCCCGGAGCTGCCCGACGCGCTCTCCCGGACGCTGGCCGGGCTCACGCTGTGGCACCTGGTCCAGGACGGGTTGCTGTCCCCCACCGAACTGGTCCGGTACGCCTGCCGGGCGCTCGCCGTGGAGACCTCCGCACCGGTGCGGGACAGCCTGCTCGGCTGGGCCGTCCGGGCGGTACGGTTCTGGACCGACGAGTCGGTGCTGGTCGAACTGGGTGACGAGCTCGCCGCCGCCTGCGTGGCGGTCGCGGTCCGGGCCGAGGCCGGGTCCGACCGGCCCACCCGGCTGGCGGCGCTGCGGGCCGCCCTCGCGGTCGCCTACCGACCCGAGCGGCTGGCCGAACTGGACCGGCTGGTCGGCGCCGACCCCGACCTGCGGTGGCGGTGGCTGGCCCAGGTCGCCGCCACGGGCGGCCACGACGAGGACGCCGTGGCGGACCTGCTGGCCCGGGACCCGGACCCGGACGCGGTCCACCGGGCGCTGGCGGTGCGGGCCGCCCGACCGGACGCCGAGGCCAAGCGGGAGAGCTGGCGGTCCCTGGTGACCGGGACGGTGCCGATCTCGGCGCTGCCGGCGGTCAGCGAGTCGTTCTGGCATCCCACCCAGGGCACCCTGCTGGCACCGTACGCCGACCGGTTCCTCGCGGAGCTGCCCCGGCTGTCGGCCGGCGGGATCATCTCCATGGCCCTGGTGGCGCACCTGTTCCCCCGGCGCGGCGTGGACGCCGGCTTCGCCGCGCGGGCGGCGTCCGCCGCGGACGCCGACGGCCTCCAGCCGGTGACGGCCGTGCAGGTCCGGGAGCAGGCCGCGCTGCTGACCCGGATGCTGCGCGCCCGCACCCTCCGGTAGCCCCGCCGACCGGTAGCCCCGCCGACCGCCCACGGCGGTCCGGACCGGACGGCGGCGCCGGGCCGGAATCCATGCACGGCGGCGCCGGGCCGGGGTCCACGCGCTGCCGTGCCGGGTCCAGGTCCGCCCGGCGGCGCCGGGCCGGGTCCGCGCGCGGCGCCGTTCACGGGGTACGGCAGGATGGACCCGACCGAGGGAACGGGAGCTGCGTGGTGACTGCCGGCAGACTGCTCGCGGTGAGCGACCTGCATGTCAGGTACGCCGACAACCGCGCCGTGCTGGACCGGCTGCGGCCGGGCCACGACGACGACTGGCTTCTCGTGGCCGGTGACGTCGGCGAACTGTTCGCCGACGTCGAGTCCACCCTGGCGCTGCTGGCGGACCGGTTCCGGGTCGTGGTCTGGGCGCCCGGCAACCATGAACTGTGGACGATGCCGGCCGACCCGGTGACGCTGCGCGGGGTGGCCCGCTACGAGCGACTGGTCGAGATGTGCCGGCGGCTGGGAGTGGTCACCCCCGAGGACGAGTATCCGGTCTGGACCGGGCCGGGTGGGCCGGTGACCGTGGCGCCGCTGTTCGTGCTGTACGACTACTCGTTCCGGATGCCGGGCGTCGACACCAAGGAGGAGTCGCTGCGCCGGGCGTACGCGGCGGGCGTGGTCTGCACCGACGAGGCGCTGCTGCATCCGGACCCGTACCCGGGCCGGGACGACTGGTGCGCGGCGCGGATCGCGTACACGATGGACCGGCTGGCCAACCGCGACCCGGCGCTGCCCACCGTGCTGGTCAACCACTTCCCGCTGGTCCGCGACCCGACCCGGGTGCTGCGCTACCCGGAGTTCGCCCAGTGGTGCGGCACCGACCGGACGGCCGACTGGCACCGCCGGTTCGACGCCGCCGCCGTGGTGTACGGGCACCTGCACATCCCGCGGACCACCTGGCACGACGGGGTCCGCTTCGAGGAGGTGTCGCTGGGCTACCCCCGGGAGTGGAAGCCCCGCGGCGTGGCACCGGCGCCCCGGGTGATCCTGCCCGAGCCGCCCGGCTGAGGTGGCGACCGCTCCGGGCAGATAGCGAGATCCATCCATGATAGAAAGGACTCGCTGTCGTTACTGCTACGGGGAGGTAACCATGCGTAAGCTACGCCTGCGCTCAACACGTCCAACCGGTCATCCGCCCGGCCAGGTCCGGCCCGCCGGTCCAGCGGGCTCGACCGGCCCCGCCGGTTCGGCCCGAGCGGGGCGGTTCGGCCGATCGGTTCTGGCGGTCGTCCTGGCGGCGGCCGGCGCGGTCGCCGTGGGTGGCGGGCAGCCCGCCCAGGCGAACCCGAACTGCCCACAGGGCGCGATCATGAACGTGGTCGCCCACGAGGACGACGACCTGCTCTTCCTCAGCCCCGACCTGCTGCACGACGTGCAGGCCGGCCGCTGTGTCCGGACCGTCTTCCTCACGGCGGGAGACGCGGGCAACAACGACACCTACTGGCTGGGCCGGGAGAGCGGCTCCAAGGCCGCGTACGCCCAGATGGCCGGCGTCGCGAACACCTGGACCCAGACCGACGCGGGGATCAGCGGGCACCCGATCCCGGTCTTCACCCTCGCCGCGAAGCCGACCGTGTCGCTGGCCTTCCTCCGGCTGCCGGACGGCTACCTGACCGGCTCCGGCTACCCGAACACCGGCTGGCAGAGCCTCCAGAAGCTGTGGCTGAACGACATCTCCACGATGAACTCGCTGGGCAGCGGCTCGTCGGCCTACAGCCGGTCCGGCCTGATCAACACCATCACCGCGTTGATCAGCGCGTACCAGCCGAACCGGGTCAACACCCAGGACTACGCCGGCAGCTTCGGCGACGAGGAGCACCGCGACGACCACGCCGACCACCACGGCGCGGCCTACTTCGCCCAGGCGGCCGTGCAGGCGTACCCCGGCTCGGTGGTCTTCACCGGTTACCACGACTACCGGATCAGGAACTACCCGGCGAACCTGTCGTCGTCGCCGGCCGACATCACGGCCAAGGAGAACGCCTTCTTCGCCTACGCCGCCTACGACAGCGGGGTCTGCGGCAGCCAGGCGGCCTGCGCGGGCACCGACTACGAGGCGTACAACCGGCGCCAGTACACGGTGCTCGGTCCCAACCTGGCCCGGACCGCGACCGCCACGGCGAGCAGCCAGGACACCAGCACCGGCCAGACGGCCGGCAAGGCCGTCGACACCGTGATCACGGGCTGGCCGGTTGATTCCACCCGGGAGTGGGCCACCGTCGGCGGCGGCAAGGACAGCTGGCTCACCCTCACCTGGCCGAGTGCCCGCCCGGTCCAGCGGGTCGTTCTCTACGACCGCCTGAATGACGCCGACCAGATCACCAGCGCCACGCTGAAGTTCAGCGACGGTTACACGGTGACGGTCGGCCCGTTGAACAATGCCGGCCAGCCCACCCCGGTCCTGCTTTCGACCCCGCACACGGTCACCAGCGTGAAGCTGACGATCAACAGCGTCAGCTCGACCACCCAGAACGTCGGCCTCGCCGAGATCCAGGTCTTCAACGACCCCGACCTGCACTGATCAGCCGATACCGCGAGCCGGTCGGCCGCCCGGCATCTCCGGGCGGCCGGCCGGCTCACCCGGCGTTTCTCCTGGGGGTCCCGAGGCGCCGGACCGTCCGTCCGCGGGCCGGACCGGCAGCCCGCGCGGGCGACAATTGCCACCTCTCCCGTCCACTGGTAGACATGGAGTGTTTGCGATATAACGCCCAGTCACTCCGGGTGAGTGTCAACGGGAGGTCTGTCATGTGCGGGATCGTCGGATGGGTCGACTTCGACCGGGACCTTCGCGCGGAGGACGCCGCGCTGCGCGCGATGACCGCCACCATGTCGCTGCGTGGTCCGGACGCCGAAGGGTTCTGGCTGGACGAACACGTCGCCCTCGGCCACCGGCGGCTGGCGGTGATCGACCTGGACACCGGGGACCAGCCGATGACGGTACGGCGCGACGGCGAGACCGCGCTCGCGCTCACCTACAGCGGCGAGGTCTACAACTATCGTGAGCTGCGCACCGAGCTGACCGGCCGGGGGCACGCCTTCCGGACCACCAGCGACACCGAGGTGGTGCTGCACGCCTACCTGGAGTGGGGCGCGGACTTCGTCGACCGGCTCAACGGCATGTACGCCTTCGGGCTGTGGGACGCCCGGCGGCAACAGTTGCTGCTGGTCCGCGACCGGATGGGCATCAAACCGCTGTACGTCTACACCGGTCTGCCCGGTGCCGTCCTGTTCGCCTCCGAGCCCAAGGGCGTCTTCGGGCATCCCGCTGTCGAACCGGTGGTGGACACCGCCGGCCTGCGCGAACTGTTCGCCTTCGTCAAGACCCCCGGGCACGGCATCTACCGGGACCTGTCCGAGGTGCGGCCCGGCGAGGTGGTCACCGTCGACCGGACCGGAACACACCGTCGGCGGTACTGGCGCCCCACCTACCGCGAACACCGCGACGACCTGGACACCACGATCCGCACCGTCCGCGAACTGCTGGACGACATCGTGCGCCGCCAGGTGATCGCGGACGTACCGCTGGGCACGCTGCTGTCCGGCGGCCTGGACTCCTCGGCGATCACCGCCCTGGCCGCGACGGCGCTGCGGGAACGCGGCGAGGGTCCGCTCCGGTCGTTCGCGGTGGACTTCGTCGGCCAGACCGAGAACTTCCGGCCCGAGCCGATGCGGGGCACCCCGGACGGCCCGTACGTCCACGACGTCGCCAAACACGTCGACGTCGACCACGAGGACATCGTGCTCGACGCCGCGAGCCTGATGGACCCGGTGGCCCGCGCCGGCGTCCTCGCCGCCATGGACCTGCCGGCCGGGCTGGGTGACCTGTTCACCTCGCTCTACCTGCTGTTCCGGGCGGTACGCGGCAGGTCCACCGTCGCGCTGTCCGGCGAGGCGGCCGACGAGGTCTTCGGCGGCTACCGGTGGTTCCACGACCCGTCGATCGTTGGCGCCGACACCTTCCCCTGGCTGGCGTTGCCGGTCGGCCCCGGTTCCACGGGTTCGATCCTCAGCACGGAGCTGAGCGACCGGCTCGAACTGGACGACTACCGGCGGGACGCCTACCGGGACGCCCTCGCCGAGGTCGAGCACGGCGACGACACCGACCCGCACAACCGGCGGATGCGGGAGATCTGCTACCTGCACCTGACCCGCTTCGTGCAGATCCTGCTGGACCGCAAGGACCGGATGAGCATGGCGCACGGGCTGGAGGTGCGGGTCCCGTTCTGCGACCACCGGCTCGTCGAGTACGTCTACAACACGCCGTGGGCGATGAAGACGTACGACGGGCGGGAGAAGAGCCTGCTGCGCGGGGCGACCGCCGACGTGCTGCCGGCGTCGGTGGTGGCGCGCACCAAGAGCCCGTACCCGTCCACCCAGGACCCCCGGTACGAGCGGGCGCTGCGCGACCGGCTCCGCACGGTGCTCGACGACTCGCCCGCACTGCCCCTGCTGCACGAGGGACGGATCCGGCCCCTGGTCGACGCGCCGATCGAGTACGACGGCTTCGGTGCCACCCGCAGTGCCATCGAACTCGTGCTCAGCCTCGACATGTGGCTGCGCCGTACCCCCGCCCGGCTGGTCGGATAGCTCGCACCGCCCGGCCGCTCGGGTGGCGGGCCCGCTAGGCAGCCCTGCGCGCCAGATAGATGGTGTTTGTCGAGGTGCGGCGCTGTAGCGGGTTGTCGAACTCGACGACCTCGGCGCGGGCGGTCGTGAAGGTCTCACCCAACAGGGCGGTGAACCCGTCGTCCGGCGGGTCGTTGGACCAGAGCGCGAACACGCCACCGGGGTGCAGCCGGTCGGCCACCTGCCGCAGCCCGGCCGGGGTGTAGAAAGCCGCGTGCCGTGGGTGCAGCAGGTGGGTCGGGCTGTGGTCGATGTCCAGCAGTACGGCGTGCACCGGGCGGCCGGGATGCTCCGGGTCGTACCCGGTGGGATCGGCGGTCAGTGCGAAGAAGTCGGCATGCAGCAACCGGCAGCGGGGGTCGGTGGCGACGGTGCCGGCGAACGGCAGCAGGCCCTGCCGGTGCCAACTGATCACCTCGTCCAGTGCCTCCACCACGACCAGGGAACGGACCCGCCGATCGGCCAGCACGGTCCGGGCGGTGTAGCCGAGCCCCAGGCCACCGACGATGACATCCAGTCCGGCGTCGTCGAGTTCCGCGCCGACCTGGGCGGCGTCGTCGAGTTCCGCGCCGAACCGGGCGGCGCCGTCGAGTTCCGCCAGCCCGAGCCGGGCCAGCTCGACCTCCGCCACGGTGAACAGGCTGGACATCAGGAACTCGTCGCCGAGCTTCACCTCGTACACCTGGGTTTTGAGCAGGGGGTCCAGCCTGCGCCGCAGGCTGATCTCGCCCATCGGCGTCTGCTGCCAGGCCAGTTCCTCGAACCGCATGCTCATCCCGCCATCGTTCCAGGCCAGGGCGCCGATCGGGCGCCCGCCACCCGGGTGAACGGCTCGGCACCCGAGCGGACACCGCGGGACGGCTCTGTCAGCGGAACCCAGCCCCGCCGGCAGCCGGCTGTCCTGGGCCGGACGATGGCTGATCCGGCGCGGTGGCGGTTACTTCAGCCCGCTCACCCCCATCCGAAACCAGGCACCGCGCCGACGGTGTGGGCGGCGGGTGGTCAGGAGGTGCAGAACGGTGCCGGCTCGGTGAGACCGAGGTCCTTGCAGTCGTATCCGCTGCCGGCGCCGTAGTACTTCCAGCCCGTACCGGCCTTGTAGTGGAACAGGTAGACGCCGTCACCGACGCTCGGGCCCTGCGGGTCGGCCCCCGCCCAGCCCTGCACGCACTCGACACGGCCGAAGGCCACGCCCTTCGGCAGTTCGACCAGCTTCTGCAGGGTCGTCCCCGAGGGACAGGCGGCGCTCTTGACACCCCCGGGCGCCTTGGTGGTCACCCTGGGCGTGGCACCGGGGGTGCCGTCCGCCAGAGCAGACACGGCCGGAGCGGACACGGCCGGAGCAGACGCGGTTGCGCCAGGACTGGGTGCCGGCGTGGTGGTACAGGCGGTAAGTGCGAACAGAACGGTGACGGCGAGCGGCACCGGAATTTTTCTCAAATCCATCGGCGACCCGCTCGCAGACGCGGGCGCCGGTCGGCAGCCGTGGTGCCGCGCTAGAGGTTCTTCGTCATGAAGACGCTGTTGGGGTCCTCCCGGTAGGAGCCGAACGGCTCACACGGGACGAACCCCGCCTTGGAATACAGCGCTCGGGCCGGAGCGAAGAACTCCATGCTGCCGGTTTCCAGGAAGATCCGGCGGATGTGGCGTCGCCGCGCGTCCCGCAGCAGATGCGCGAGGATCCGGGTGGCGACGCCCTGACCTCGCCGCCGCGGATCCGTGCGCATGCTCTTGAGTTCCTCGTGCCCCGGCTCCAGCACCGCCAGTGCGCCCGTCCCGACGATCTCGGCGGCGGTGTGGGCAACCCAGAGCTGGACGCCGGGCGCCCGCAGTTCAGACAGGTCCAGCGCATGCCTGCTCTCGGCGGGCGCGGTGGGCGCCATGTCGTCCAGATGTGCCTGGAGAAAAGCGCCGAGACCGGGGTCGCCGAAGTCGGCGCGCTCGATCCTCAGGTCCATGGTCAACATCCTGTCGGGACCGCGTTACGGCCACGTTTCGGCAGCCGGGACCGGGCACCACCCGGACCGGCACCGCACCACCCGGACCGGGCAGGGCAGGGCGGCTGACAGTCGATCCGACCGAACGCTGATCTTGATCGCTGGCGGAACTGCTGATTGGCTGGCCGACATGACTGACCTCGGACCCGTCGCCTGGCCACCCGAGCCGATCCGGACCGAGCGGCTCGTGCTCCGCGAGCCCGAGGCCCGGGACCGTCCGACGTTCATCGAGCTGCTGGCCTCGCCGGAGGTGCACACCTACCTGGGCGGTCCCCGACCGCGTGCCGAACTTGAGCGCGAACTGCCCGAGACTCCCGAGCGGTGGCCCGGGAGTTTCGTCGTCGAGCTCGACGGGACGATGATCGGCCAGATCCTGCTCAGGAGGGCGACGGGCAACCGTCGCCCGGCCGCCGTGGGCAAGGCCGATCTCGGTTACCTGTTCCTGCCGCGGGCGTGGGGATTCGGGTACGCCACCGAGGCGTGTACGGCGGCGCTCGACTGGTTCGACGGCGCCCTTCCCGGCGAGCCGGTGGTGCTCTTCACCCAGAGCGCCAACCTCGGCTCGATGCGTCTCGCGGCCAAGCTGGGCTTCGGCGAGGTGGAACGGTTCCACGCCTGGGCCGCCGAGCAGTGGCTCGGCCAGCGGCCCCCGCCCACACCAGCCGCCTGAGCAGGCGCCCGACAGCACCGCCAGCCACGCCCCTGACGGGTTTCCCTCGAGCCCGCCCCCGACGAGATCAAAACCTAACCCACCAAATGGGAGGGACCAGAGGGGTGTCCGCAGGTCCACCA